>CAMDKT010000068.1 GCA_945900935.1 Candidatus Sulfopaludibacter sp. SbA3
TGGCGACGGCATTCCTGTCGGGGTCACGACGATGTTGGGCGGATGGGTGCCTGGAACTCGGGTAGGTTTGTTGCCGGAGGGTACCGGCATCCTGCTGCCGAAAGGCGCGCGCGTCATCGTTCAAATGCACTATTTTCCGTCGGGCAAGACACACAGCGATCAGACGAAGGTCGGGCTCTATCTGGCGAAAAAGACGGAAAAGCTGAGCAAACGGATGGTGTACCTGCCGCTGGTGAACACCTCATTCCGCATTCCGGCCGGTGCCAACGATCATGAGGTAACCGCTTCCATTCCGGTGCTGCCGGGGTTGACGGCGGAAGTTTACATGGTGGTTCCGCACATGCATTTACTCGGCAGGAAAATCCAGATCACGCGGACAAAATTTCGCTCGCCGGTAGCGGAAACTCTCGTCAAAATCGACGACTGGGACTTTAACTGGCAGGGATTCTATTCCTTCGAGAAGCCGCTGCGGCTGAATGTTTTCGACAATATTAAGGTATCGTGCCGCTTTGACAACTCCGCCGAAAACCCGCGCAATCCTTCGAATCCGCTGAAGGAGATTCGATGGGGTGAAGGTACCGAAGACGAGATGTGCCTCGGCTTCCTCGGTCTGGCCTTCGACAATCCCAGCGTTCTCGACCAGATCCGCTTCCAGCGGCATAATCAGCGGCGGTAAACACATGCCCCGCCTGATCCGCCCGCCCGGCCCGCGCGTCCGTTCCCTGGGCGGCAGTTTTCAGGCGTTTCGCGCCGATCCCCTTCGCTTCCTGACAAACTGCGCCGCCGATTACGGCGACCTGTGCTATTTCCGCGTCGCGCATCAACACATGTATTTCCTGAACTCGCCCGCGCTGGTGCAGGAAGCGCTGGTGACGCAGAATTCGCATTTCATCAAGGGCCGCATTTTGCAGCGCGCAAAGGTGCTGCTGGGCGATGGGCTGTTAACGAATGAAGGCGCGTCGCATTTGCGCCAGCGTCGGCTCGTGCAACCGGCGTTTCATCGCGACCGGCTGATCCGGTACGCCGAAGACATGAGCTCGCTGGCCGTCCGTTCCCGCGGCCGCTTTACCGATGGCGCTGTCGTCGAGATCGATCGCGAAATGATGCGGCTCACGCTTTCCATCGTGGGCCGGACACTGTTCAGCGCCGAGGTGGAGGAGGACGCGGCAACCGTCGGCGAGGCGATGAACGCCCTTGTGGAAATGATGCCGTTGCTGCTGTTCCCGCTGTCCCAGTATTTTCAGTATTTGCCGCTGCCGTTCATGCGCCGGTTTCAAAAGGCCGGCGAGACGCTCGACAAGACGATCTACCGGATCATCAACGAGCGCCGGCGAAGCGGAGCGGATACAGGCGATCTGCTCTCGATGCTGCTGCTGGCGCGCGATGCCGAAGGCGACAATGCCGGCATGACCGACAAGCAGATCCGCGATGAAACGCTGACACTTTTCATTGCCGGGCATGAGACGACGGCCACCGCGTTGACGTGGGCATGGCATCTGCTGGCAGAGAACCCCGAAGCGGAAGCGAAGATGCATCGAGAGTTGGACGAAGTGCTGGGCGATCGCGAGCCTACTTTCGATGACGTGCCATTGCTGCCTTATACAGGCCACGTCTTCGGCGAGACGATGCGCCTGTTTCCGCCCGCCTGGGCGATTGGGCGCATGGCCGTCTCGGAACTCGAAATCGGCGGCTACCGCGTGCCGCGAAAATCGATCGTGCTGGTAAGCCCATACACCATGCACCGGTCCGCGAAATGGTGGCCGGAACCGGACAAGTTTCGGCCGGAACGATGGGCCGTCTACGACGCGGAGCGGACGAAGTTCGCCTACTTTCCGTTCGGGGGCGGTCCGCGCCTCTGCATCGGCGAGAGGTTCGCGTGGATGGAGGGCGTCTTAATTCTGGCGGCATTGGCGCGCAAATGGAGGTTCCGTCGAGTCGACGACCGCCCGGTGGAGCTGGCGCCGCTCCTGACGCTACGGCCGAAGGGCGGATTGAAGTTGCGCGCGGAGTCGCGCCAGTAACAAATCCGCCACTGCCTCGCTCTAACTCCCGAAGGCGGAGGGATTTTTCAGATGGAATCCAATAACGCGACGCAACACCTTTCCGGGGAAGCGGCGCTCACCAAAGTGCGCGATCTCCTCAAAAAATTTCGCAGCGCGATGATGGTAACGATCGTGAATGGCAAGCTCCATTCGCGTCCCATGGGGGTCCAGGGCAAGGCCGAAGAGTTCAATGGCGTGCTTTGGTTCTTCTCGGATCGGGAGAGCGGAAAAATCGAAGAAATCAAGGCAGATGCGGAGATGTCGCTGCTCTTCCAAAGCGACAGCGATTGCGCTTATATGCATTTGCTCGGCAAGGCTTCCGTCACCGATGACCTTGGCAAGAAGAAAGAACTCTTCACGCCGCTCGTCAAGACGTGGTTCCCCGAAGGCTTCAACGATCCTCGAATGACGCTGATTCGCTTTGAAGCGGAACGCGGCGATTTTTGGGACAGCCCAGGCGGGATGCTGCAAGTGCTGGCGGCGTTCACGAAATCAGTTGTCACCGGCAAGCCAGCCCAAGGCGGTGAGATGGGCGATGTCAGACTCTAGTTGAGCTGCCTCGATTTTTGCCGCGCAGGCAGAAACTCATCCCCCGCCCGCCAAGTCGGCATTGCCGGTTGATTCGCAACGGTCAGCCCAACCGTAAACCCGAAGCGCGCCATCTGTTCCGGGCCGCCCATATCCCAACTCTCTTTGTACTCATCGCTCGGCTGATGATAATTCTTGGCGTTGTATTCGAAGGCAAGTTGCGCCCCGGCAGTTTCGTCCTTGCCGATATACTCATCGCCCATGTTGATCGAGAACGCCGGCACTCCGGCACGCGCGAAAGCGAAATGGTCCGAGCGGTAAAAGTGCCCCTGCTCCGGTCGCGGATCCGCCTTGATGGACAGGTTAAACCGCCGCGCCACTTGTTGAACGATCGGAAAAACCGAAGTCCTTTCGGCACCGTTAACCACAACATCCTTCACCCGCCCGAACGGGAAAAAGGAATCGAAATTCAAATTCAACGCCGTCTGGCCCATGGCGATCACCGGTCGCGCCGCGTACACTTCCGCCCCGCGCAGCCCGCTCTCCTCCGCCGTGACAGCGACGAAAATCGCCGACCGCTTCGGCCGATTCCGCAGCGCCGCCCAGGCGCGAGCGATTTCGATCAACACCGCGCAGCCACTGGCGTTGTCAACAGCGCCGTTGTAGATCTTGTCGCCGTTCACCGGATCGCCGATGCCAAGGTGATCCCAGTGCGCGCTAAAAACGATCGCCTCTTTGCTCATCGCCGGGTCGCTCCCCGGAATGATCGCGGCCACGTTCGCGGCTTGGATCTGGCGGACTTTCGTAGGCACCACGCCCCGAATGCGTATGCCCAGCGGAATGGGCTGAAAGCCCCGCTGATCGGCTCTCTTCAACAAATCGTCAACGGTGTGCCCGGCGAGCGCCAGCAACTGTTCACCCCCCGCGCGCGTCACCCACCCCGCGAACGCCAACGCCGCTGCCCCCGGCGCCAATTTCACTTGCGGATCTTCCTTGCCCCACGAACTCTTCACCACTTCCCAGCCATAACCGGCCGTGGGCGTCGTATGAATCAGCACGCATGCAATCGCGCCCTGCCGCAACACCTCTTCGTACTTGTACGTCCACCGGCCATAATAAGTCAGCGCGCGGCCACCGAAGAATTTGGGATCCTCGCTGGGCGGTTCGTTAGTAAACAACACCGCCACTTTGCCCTTCAAATCCACGCCTTTATAGTCGTTCCAATCAAACTCCGGCGCCGTGATGCCATGACCGACAAACACCGCTTCCGCATCAAACTCCGCCCGCGCTTTCTGCTGCATGGTATTGCCGACAAAGCCGGTGGACCACTTCAGAAACAAGGAATCGCCGCCCTTAGTCGCCCCGAGCTGCGCATCCGGCTGCGGCTCCACTCCCACCAGTTCCACTTTCTGAAAATACGTTCCATTGTCGCCGGCAGGCTTCGCTCCGGCGATGGCGAGATGACTGGCGATGTAGTTGGTGGCCAGTTCTCCGCCTCGCGTTCCAACGCCGCGCCCTTCCAACAGGTCGCTCGCCAGGAAACGAATATGGGCGCGAATGTTTTCGCCGGTGATCAGGTCCTGGGCCTGGAGCGCCACGGTGGCGGCAAGGAGAAGTCGAAGCAGTCGCATAGATTCAGTTTATGGCAGGATCGAAATACGTCCATCTCCATTGACAATAGGGCGATTCCATTGCTACCATAAAGGGGATACATGGATTCGCGTACTCTCAGCCATCTGCGCGCCCTGGAAGCCGAAAGCATTCACATCATGCGGGAGGTGGTCGCCGAATTTGCCAAACCGGTGATGATGTACTCCATCGGCAAGGACTCGTCCGTCATGGTCCGGCTCGCGCAAAAAGCCTTCTATCCGGGCAAACTGCCCTTCCCCCTTCTGCACATCGACACCACCTACGAGTTCCAGGAGATGATCGAATTCCGCGACCAGTTCGTCAAGGAGCTCGACGCGGAATTGATCGTGCACACGAACACGAAAGCGATTGAGGAAGGCGCCAATCCGTTCAAATTGGGCACCATCAAATGCTGCGCCTTGTTGAGGACGCGGGCGCTGCTCGATGCGTTGGAGGCGGGCGGTTATGACGCGGCCTTCGGCGGCGCGCGCCGCGACGAGGAAAAATCCCGCTCGAAGGAGCGCGTATTTTCGTTCCGCGACAAGTTCGGCCAATGGGATCCGAAAACGCAGCGCCCGGAGATGTGGAGCCTCTATAACAGCAAAGTGGACAAGGGCGAATCGATCCGCGTTTTCCCGCTTTCCAACTGGACCGAAATGGACGTGTGGAGCTACATCGATCTGGAAAATATCCCCATCGTTCCACTCTATTTCGCCAAAGAACGCGAAATGGTGGTGCGCGACAATCAGATCATCCCGCTGGAGCACGACATGCCGTTCGCGCCCGGTGAAAAACCACAGATGGTCATGAGCCGCATGCGCTCCCTCGGCTGCACCTACTGCACAGGCGCCATCGCCAGCGACGCTGCCACGATGCCCGAAATCATCACCGAACTCGTGCAGTTCCGCCGCTCGGAACGCGAGAACCGGATCATTGATCACGACCAGGAAGGCTCCATGGAATTGAAGAAGCGCGAGGGGTATTTCTAGGTCATGTCCGAATCGCAGCTCCTACGTTTTTCCACCGCCGGCAGCGTGGATGACGGCAAGTCGACGCTTATCGGCCGCCTTCTCTTCGAAGCCAAAGGCGTCTACGAAGACCAGATGGCCGCGTTGCAAAAGTCGACCCTCAACCGCTCCACCGGCCCCATCGATTTTTCGCTTTTGACCGACGGCCTCCGCGCCGAACGCGAGCAGGGCATCACCATCGACGTCGCGTATCGCTACTTCGCCACGCCCCAGCGAAAGTTCATCATCGCCGATACGCCCGGTCACGAGCAGTACACGCGCAATATGGCCACCGGCGCGTCCACGGCCGACCTCGCCATCGTTCTCATCGACGCCCGCAAAGGCGTCCTTCCGCAGTCCCGCCGTCACGCTTATATCGCTTCGCTGCTCGGGATTCCCTACATCGCCGTCGCCGTGAATAAGATGGATCTCGTCGAGTTCAGCGAGACCGTGTTCAATCAGATTCGCGCGGATTTTTCGGCCTACGCCGCGGAAATCGGACTTCGCAATCTGACGTACTTCCCGATCTCCGCGCTCGACGGCGACAACATCGTCGAGCCCAGCGCGCGCACTCCCTGGTTCACCGGAACGCCGCTGTTAGCCCATCTGGAGTCGGTCCCCGTCGCCGAGGACCGCAACTTCGAGGAACTGCGTTTCCCCGTCCAATACGTCATCCGCCCCACGCTCGATTTTCGCGGCTACGCCGGGCAACTGGCCGCTGGTATTCTGCGTCCCGGCGATGAAGTAATGTCCCTCCCCGCCGGCCGAATCACGCGCGTGAAAGAACTGCCCTCTTTCGATGGGCCTTTAACCGAGGCCTTCTCGCCCATGTCGATAACGGTGGTGCTCGAAGACGAAATCGACTTGAGCCGCGGTGACATGCTCGTCGATCCGAATCACGTCCCGCATGTCTCCCGCCGATTTGCCGCCAAGCTGGTCTGGATGCTCGACGAAGCGGGCGGGCCTGGCCGTCCTTACCTGCTCAAGCACGCTACCCAAACGGTAACCGCCGAGATCCGCCGTATCCGCCACCGCGTCGACATCAACACGCTGGAAAACGTCCCTGCCGAGCAACTGGAACTGAACGAAATTGCCGCCGTGATCATGGAGACCCGCCGTCCGCTGTACTTCGATGCGTATGCGAAGAACCGCGCCATGGGCGGCTTCATTCTCATCGACCCCATCACGAACCTGACCGTCGCCGCCGGCATGATCGAGGAGTCGACGCCGGACCTCGTAGAGCCGCTGCAACTCCGGAATCTGGAATTCACCGGGGAGTCAAGCGAGGCCGCTGACGAAACGCAGTTGACCAACGCGGAACGCTTCGCCCGCGCCGGTCACTATCCGGCCACCGTCTGGCTCACAGCCCGCCGCGGCGTGGCCTATTTGCTCGAACGCCGCCTGTTCGATCTCGGCTGCCAAGTCCACGTTCTCGCCGATGACAGCGAGAGCCATCTGCTGCCCGAACTCTCCCGCGTGCTCAGCAACGCCGGGTTGATTGCCATCTGTTCCATCGCCTCGCCCGACGCCGCTGAGAGCGACCGCGCGGCCGGCTTCGCGGCGCTGAATCGGTTCCTCGAAGTGCCCGCGAAAGAACTGCCGTCCCGCGATGACGACGCAGTGGAAGTATTGGTCAAACGCCTGGAAGACCTGGGCGTGCTGCGCCGCAAAGACCGTTTCGAACGTGGCGAAGGAATCTAGCGCGGCTACGGCAGATACTCCTTTACGAAATCCAAATAGCCGCGCTTGCCGCCTCGTTGGCTCCAACGCGGAATCGAATTCGTGATCTTCCGGAGCGCTGCGATTATATCCTGCAAACTCGCTGGAGCACCGATACCGCCGTCCGGCGTGCGGCCCATTTGCCACTCGCAAATTTCCCTTACGTTTTGATACACGTCCTCAGCGCGTGGATCGAGCGTAATCGCGGATGGCTGCCGCTCCGCGGCCTCGGCCGAGAAGTGTCGCGTCAGCGCGGTCAATGCGTCGGTCACATCGTAGTCCGTAATGGCAGGATTGGACCGGTATGCATTAACAATTTGAAACTCAATGTTCTGGAGAAGGGCAAAGGTGTTTTCGGCTATGGGTTTCATCAGATCCTCACGTGATCGGGCCGCCATTTCTGAATGGCCGCCTTGATCTGTTTCTGAGTCAATCGCTCATCAATCGCCCGCCGCGCCAGGTCCGTCAACTCACAGTCTGAGGCGAATCGCAAGCCAACCAGTTGCCCAACGCTCAGCTCATCAAAACGCAGCATCAGTTCCGCCGACAACAGCTTCTCCATCCGCAAACGCTCTTCCAATCGGATCAGCCGGTCCTGCACGCCCAGCGCGTAGATGCGCGTCTTCAACAACCAGACGAACATCGAAATGCTGAGCAAAACCAGCCACAAAGTAATCCCGTTTGGGTACGCCCACGCGTGCTTTACGGAAAAGATAAACGTCGCCAGCATCACTGGCATCAGGAAGAAATGGAACGGCGGATCCCATTTCGTGTGGCTCTTGAAACTCTGATCAGGCATTGGTGCCAGTATAGCCGGGATTACGGTTTGACCCGGCGAGTACCGAACTCAAAGATCACGTTGGAACCGACGCCTGGAATGTTCTTCCTTCGCTTCGTTCGTCTCCGTCCCCGGGGCTCGGATCCCGCCGTTGCCAAAACTGTCCAATGAATTGCTGCCGCTCTTCGCCGGGATTGCGACAGTGCCGCCAACGACAGCAGGAACACCGCTGGCCAGGAGGACGAACGCGGAGGAGAACCCAGCAGACGCGCCACACGCCCATGCAGATCCGACCCAGCCCAACCATTGGCCAATGCCGGGGTCCGCAGCTATTCCAGCCCCAGCAGCGCCTTTCCATAACAGGCCCGGTCCGCCATATCGTCACAACTCCGTAAGCGACGGCCATTCGCAAGCCGTCGCCCCGCCCACCGCCGACCTGTACAAATGCGCCCGTGCCGATTCGTCCCGCCCCACCAGTCCCTTCTCCGCCAAAACCAGTTCATGCACCTCCCGAACTGTCGACGGCCCCGGTTTCCAAAGCGCCCGCAGGATCGGCCATTCCCCGGAAGGCGGTCGGTTTCGGTTCATGAGGGTATACTTTTGAATCATGGCTCTTACCCGTCGCGCCTTCCTCGCCTCCCCGGCGGTACTCGCCCAAACCCAGCGTCTCAATGTCCTCCTCCTCACCGTTGACGACATGAACTGGAACACACCCAACTGCTTCGGCGGTCAAGTCCTAAACCTCACACCGAACATCGACAAACTCGCCGCTGAAGGCATGCGCTTCGAACACAGCCACGTCACTATCGCTGTCTGCCAGCCCTGCCGCAGTTCTCTGATGACCGGACTCTACCCGCACCGCAACGGCGCGGAGGGCTTCCAGCCCATTCGCAACGACGTGCCAACGCTCCAGGAACAACTCCAAAAGGTCGGCTACTATCTCGGCATCTTCTCCAAAGTGCCCCATCTGGCGCCCATTGAAAAATTCTGCTGGGACGTCGTGAAGAAGCAGTCGGACCTCGGCCGCGGCCGTGTCCCCCAGCGTTATTACGAGGAGGCCAAATCCTTCTTCGCCCAAGCCAAACAAGCCGGCAAGCCGTTCTTCCTGATGGCCAATAGCGACGACCCCCATCGCCCCTACGCCGGCAGCGCCGATGAAAAACGTTCGACCGGCGAAACAGCGGATTTCACCCGGCAAATCAAGCCCGAAGAAGCCTGGGTCCCGCCCTTCCTGCCCGATATCCCCGGCGTTCGCAAGGAACTGGCGGAATACTACACCTCCGCCCACCGCGCCGATCAAACGGTGGGTAAGCTGCTGCAAGCCCTCGACGAATCCGGCCAGCGCGCCAACACCCTCGTGCTTTTTCTCAGCGACAACGGCATCGCGCTCCCCTTCGCCAAAACGAACTGTTATCTCCACAGCACCAAGTCGCCATGGATCGTTCGCTGGCCTGGCGTTGTGAAGCCCGGTGCCGTCAACCGCCAGGACTTCATCAGCGGTATTGACTTCACGCCAACCATCCTCGAAGCCACCGGCACCGCGCCTCTTCAAGACCTCGATGGCCGCAGCTTTATCCCCGTCCTCAAAGGCCGCAAATCCGAAAACCGCGATCGCGTCTTCACTGTCTTTCACGAAACCAGCGCCCACATCCGTTTTGAAATGCGGGCCGTTCAGGAACGCCGTTTCGGCTACATCTGGAACGCCTGGGCTGACGGCAAGCGCGAATTCCGAGGCAATGGCCAGGCCGGCTTGAGTTGGAAAGCAATGCTCGATGCCGCCCCCTCCAACCCCGCCGTCGCCGCCCGCGTTAAGCTGTTCTCAACCCGCCAACGCGAAGAGCTCTACGACTTCGCAGCCGACCCCGACGGCCTCCACAATCTGGCGTCCGATCCTAAATTCAAACCGGAAATGCAGCGCCTGCGCAACCTGCTCCGCGCTCATCTCCACACCGTCAAGGACCCGCAAACAAAGGCCTTCGCAACTGAGTTTCCGCAATAGGGAAACAGTGTTACTCAAGTCCCGTCCCTACCGCCAATTCGACACCCATATGCGACTCCTATTTGTCACCGCCGCCCTCTCGTTACACGCGCAGAGCGCCCTACACTTCCAAACCGATTTCCCGCCCGATGAATTTCAATCGCGCTGGGCCACGATCTACGACCGCATCGGTGCCAATGCCGTCGCGCTCGTTCAAGGCGCGCCGTTTGAGGGAGGCTTCGCAGTCCCTCGGCAAACCAACGAATTTTACTATTTAACCGGCGTGGAAACGCCGCACAGCTACTTGCTCCTCGACGGCCGCACTCGCAAAGCCACGCTGTTTCTCCCGCCCCGCAATCGCCGACTGGAGCAGAGCGAGGGCCGCGTCTTATCGGCCGATGACGCCGAATTGGCGCAAAAACTCACCGGCGCCGGCGCGGTTCTCAGCACCGCCGCCATGCAAGGAGACTGGCTCGCAAACGCCGCCGCCATTTACACCTTGCTCTCCCCCGCCGAAGGCACTGCCGAGCAGCGCAACGAACTGCAAAACGCTAACGCCGCCATTTCGCTGGACCCCTGGGACGGCCGCGTCTCGCGCGAGCAGCACTTCGCCAGCCTGCTCCGTCTCCGCTATCCGCGGGCCAACGTCGAGGACCTCACCGGTATCCTGGACGAACTGCGAAGCGTTAAAAGTCCTCGCGAGATCGCCCTGATCAGGAAGGCCTCGCAACTGGCCGGGTACGGCATTCTGGAAGCCATGAAAAGCACACGGCCAGGCCTGTTCGAATACCACTTGGACGCCGCCGCCCGCTACGTCTTCCTGGCGGGCGGCGCGCGCTTGGAGGGTTACAGATCCATCACCGCCGCCGGTACGGCTAACATCTGGAACGCCCACTATTTTCGCAATAACAGTCTGCTAAAAGACGGCGATCTGGTCCTACAGGACTTCGCTCCCGACTACCGTTACTACACCAGCGACGTGACCCGCATGTGGCCCGTGAACGGCAAGTTCAGCCCAGTACAGAAAGAGTTGCTCGGGTTCGTGCTCGAGTACCGCGACGCCGTTATCCAACGCATTCGCCCCGGCGCGACAGTAAACCAGATTCGCGAGGAAGCCGCTCTGGCGATGGAACCTGTTTTCAAACGTTGGCAGTTCTCCAAGCCCAAGTACGAGAAGGCGGCGCGCACGCTGGTTGAGACCGGCGGCGGCGTTTTCAGCCATCCAGTTGGACTCGCCGTGCACGATGACGGCCCCTATCATCGCGGCCCGCTAAAGCCGGGCCATGTTTTTTCGATCGATCCGCAACTGCGCGTAAACGACGAGAACCTGTATATCCGCTACGAAGACGTCGTTGTGGTGACCGAAAAGGGCTGCGAAAACTTCACCGATTTTCTCCCTTCGAAGCTTGCCGATATCGAAAAGGCGATGGGCGGCGCGGGGATGCTCCAGCAATTTCCGCCGCGCAAGTAGCATATAATCGCGGCCATGCTCAACAAATGGTTCAACGCCGGTATCATCGCCGGTATCGTCCTTTTTTTCTGGGGCACCATCACCCACATGGGGTTCAACATCGAAAACTACATCAAGCCGATCCCCAATGAGAAAGCCGTTTTCGGCGCTCTCCAGGCGAACATCAAAGAGCCTGGCCTGTATTTCTATCCCAACGAGATGGATTCGGCGAAGCTGGCGGCACGCGTCAAAACCGCCCCGCGCGGCATTCTCACCTAGATTCCGGCGGGTACGCCATTTTCGAAGGGCCAGTCACTCGGCGTTCAATTCGCAATAGACTTGAGCTGTGCGCTCCTGGCGGCGTTCCTGTACTCCATGGCCGCGCCCGCGCTAAAAAACCTGACCCAGCGCCTGCTATTCATAAGCCTGCTCGGGGTGTTCGCGGCCATCGCGTTTCTACCGGCCTACTGGAACTGGTACGGATTCCCACGCGAGGCCATCGCCATTGGCCTCATTGAATGGGGCGTCGGCGGTTTGCTCATGGGCCTGGTCTTCGCGAAGCTGATTAAATAGCTACTTCTTAACCGGCTCGTCCCGCTCCACTTTACCGTCGCGCAAAAACACGATCCGGTGCGCGTGCATCGCGATGTCATGTTCGTGAGTAACCAGAATGATGGTGTTGCCGGCCAGATGCAGCCGTTCAAACAGCGCCATGATTTCAATACCGGTCGCCGAGTCCAACGCGCCAGTGGGTTCGTCGGCCAGCAGAATCGACGGGCGAGTAACCAGCGCGCGCGCGATTGCCACGCGCTGCCGTTGTCCGCCCGAAAGCTCATTCGGCTTGTGGTACATCCGCTTTTCCAGGTCGACGTCGCGCAGCGCTTCCCGTGCCCGCGCTATCCGCTCGTTCGCCGGAAGGCCAGCATAAATCAGCGGCAGTTCCACATTATGCAGCGCCGTCGCGCGCGGCAGCAGGTTGAACGTTTGGAAAACGAAACCGACTTCTTTATTCCGTATATGCGCCAATTGGTCGTCGTTCATCAACGACACTAGGTTCCCGTTGATGAAGTAATCGCCGCTGGACGGTGTGTCTAAACAACCGATCAGGTTCATCAGCGTCGATTTACCGGAACCCGAGGGGCCCATAATCGCGACGTATTCACCCTTCTGAATTTCAAACGTGATGCCGGAACACGCATTGATCGTCTGGTCACCCATTTGATAGGTTTTCCAGAGTTCTTCCGTGTGAATAATCGTGCCTCGCCGGCGGAATTCTTCCCCGCGTGCCTGCGCGCTAAGTTCTACTGCCTGTGCCATGTTGTGTGTTCGAAACCTTACGATTCTGTCTTGACCGGCGACTTGTTGTCTACCTTGATCTTAGCCTCATTGCGAAGGGTGCGGATCACCTTATAGCTGCCGGTGATAATCTCGTCGCCTTCCTTCAGGCCGCTCAATACCTCAATATCCGTCGCTCCAGTGATGCCGGTTTCCACTTTTACAAACTCGGCTTTCTCGCCGCGTACGACGAAGACCCCCTGGACCTCTACTTTCTTGGCGCGTACAACAGCCGGATCGGTTACAACAGGCTCGTCCTTTTGCCCCTCTTTCTTTTCCAGGTCCCCTTTCGTTCGCACCGTCAGGGCCTGAATCGGGATCGAAATTGCTTTTGCGCGGGTAGCCGTTATCACCTTCGCCGTGCAGGATAGGCCTGGGCGAATCTCCTCCGGCGGGTTATCCAGCGCGATAACTACCTTAAAATCCTTCGCCTCCTGGCTGGAAATCGCCGATTGCGACGCCGCCAAACCCGTCGAACGGAGAATCGCCGTGTTGCCGATTTCAATCACGTGCCCCTTGTAAGTCTTGCCGGGTATGGCGTCGATCGTGATATCGGCCACCTGGTCTAACTTCACGTTGACAATATCCGTCTCATCCACTTTCACTTCGGCCGTAATTAACGACATGTCGGCGATCGTCATAATCAGCGACGCCGCCGAGTTCTGAATTCCCGGCACCACCGTCTCACCGACGCGTACCGGCAGATTTGTTACCACACCGTCAATCGGCGACGTCGCCATCGTCCGCTGCAGCGAATCGGCCGCCCGGCGCAGATTCGCCTGGCTCACAACAATCCGCCGCTGGGACCCCACCAACTGCGCCGCGAACTGCTCCCGCTGCGCCCGCCCCTGCATGATCCGCGCTTCGGCTTCCGGAATCGCCGCCGTATAAGACTCAAACGATGCCCGCCGCATGTCGAAATCCTGCTTCGATACCAGTCCCTGATCCAGCAGCAGTTTCGACCGGTCAAAGTCCGCCTTCGCCCGCACTAAGTCGGTCTTCACCCGCTCCAAATTGGCCTGCAGCGTCCGAATATTCGAATCCTGCGCCTTCAGCGCCGCCTCCGCCGCCCCCGAATCAGCCTCCGTAGAGCTCACCGTCGCCCGTTGCGCCGCCACTTCCGCTTCCGGCTGCACGCTCTCCAACTTCGCCAGCAATTGCCCTTTCCGAACCTTTGCGCCTTCCACCACCAGGATTTCCATGATCCGCGAAGCGCCCTGCGCATTACTGCCGATATTAATGTAATTGCGCGGCTTTATTTCCCCGGAGGCGGTTACAACACTCGTCAGATCCTGCCGCATCGTCTTCCCCGTCTGGACAATGACAATGCCCTTCTGGTTCCACTTAATGCTCGCGTAGATCGAACCGCCCACCGCCGCGAGCGCAACAACTCCCGCTACAATTTTCCACGTTTTCACAGATGCAAACTCCCAAAATGTTTAGACGGAGCGCTCACAATAAAAGTTCAAACAATCGGGTCTAGAAGCCGCTAACGGTCCGGGAGGCGTGTGACTTTCACCGGGTTCGACACCTGGCAGTTATGCGAATCCGTCATTCCCGATGAAATCTTGGCGCACGCGACCTGCGTCGCCGTATTCATCGCCTCCATCTCGGAGGTTCCAGCCGCCGTCCCGCACGCTTCCCGGCCCAAAAACGACTTGCAAACTTCCACGCGGAATCCGCCCAATGAACTGGACGAATACACCATCAGCCCAACAACCGCCGCCGCCACTCCAACAATGATCCACGTAATTGGCTTCATTCGCATCAGCCCTCGAAAAAGCTGCCAATCGCACGGAATTTCTCGTACCTGTGATCCACCAGTTCTTTCGGTGTCAACCCGGCCAATTTCCCCAATGCCGCCTGCAGTCCGGCGTCCAGGCTCGCCGCCGACGCTTCCCAATCGTTCTGCGCCCCGCCATTCGGCTCCGGAATCACGCCGTCAATCAGCCTCAGTTCCAACAGGTCGCGCGCCGTCAATCGCAGCGCGTTCGCCGCCAACTCGGCCTTGCCCGCGTCGCGCCAGATAATGGCCGCGCAGGATTCCGGACTGATCACCGAATAAATCGCGTTTTCCATCATCAGCACAATGTTCGCCACGCCCATCGCC
>CAMDKT010000069.1 GCA_945900935.1 Candidatus Sulfopaludibacter sp. SbA3
GCGTTGCACCGCGTATTCCTCGGCAACCCCTTCGTTCCCCCGCAGCCTTCAGAAAGCCGGTAACGCCAAACCCAGCCGCCGATTTCCCTCAGGACGCAATCCGGCCGGGTTGCGTACCTGAGTAGTTACCTTTTGCTTAGCCTAACTTCCGTTCGTGCATTTGCTCAGCGTCACCCCTCCCCTTGACGCCCTCCCGAAATTGGATAAAGTCGAGCTGATAACCCCGCACCCGCGCTTCCGCGACAACTCTTGCCTCGCGATTGCCGGATAGGGTGGTCTCAAGCAAAAAACTTCGCCCTGCCGCGAAGTTCGCGGAGGTCCGCTGAATCACGATACGCCCCGCTTGAAGCGCGCTCGCCAAATTACCATCCGGTGATCGAATCGTGTCGGGGTTGATGACGTCATCGATTCCCGTCAGATCCATCTCACTCGCTAATGAACTCTTACCGCTCCCGTTCGGACCGGCTAACAAAATAAATCGGGGCGGCCTGAATTAGGCTGCGTCGGCGTCTTTGATCTCTCGCAACGGCTCGAGACGCCCGGCCACGAACTGCGCCAGAAATCGTCGGCCATGCTGGTCAATGTAAAAAGCGCCAGTAGCCTCGTCGAACGAGGGTACTGCCAGCCCCGCATCTAACGCTTCCTGGCGCGCCGCGTTCCCTGCGAGATACGCCTCCCGGGCGAACTCATCACTCAGAATATCTTGAGCCATGTTCCAATTATCTCATGACGCGCCGATCCCTCCTCCTCACATCCATAGCGATAACCGCCCAACCCAGCCCCTTCCCCTGGCCCAACAACAGGAAAGCAGCCCTCTCCCTTTCCTTCGACGACGCCCGTCACTCCCAAGTTGACACCGGCATCCCCTTCCTCAACAAAATCCAAGTAAAAGCCACCTTCTACCTCCTCTCCTCAAACTACACGAAGCGCCTTGAAGCCTGGAAAGCCGCCCACGCCGCCGGCCACGAAATCGCTCACCACACCAAAACTCACCCCTGCACCGGCAACTATGCCTTCGCTAAAAACAAGGCCCTCGAAGACTACACGCTCACCAAAATGGCCGAGGATCTCGACACCGCCACGGACGAAATCGTAACAACGTTCGGCGTTAAACCCACCAGCTTCGCCTACCCCTGCGGGCAGAAATTCGTCGGCCGCGGCGCAAACACCCAGAGCTACGTCCCGCTCATCGCCAAACGTTTCCTCACCGGTCGCGGCTATCTCGACGAAGCCGCCAATGACCCCGCAATCTGCGACCTCTCCGCCCTCATGGGCACCGGCCTCGACAACCTCACCTTTCCCCAAATGAAAGCGCTGCTCGACGCGGCACTCAAAGACGGCCGGTGGCTTATCTTCGCAGGCCACGAAATGGGCGCCATTGGCAACCAGACCACCAACCTGGAAGCCCTCGCCGAATTAATCGCCTACGCAAAAACAAACAACGTCTGGCTCGACACCGTAGCCAACATCGGCCAGTTCGTCCACAACAACCGCAAATCTACCGCACCGGCTGCACAATAATCGCTTCCAACCGGCAGCCCTGACGCGTGACCTCGGCCGAACACGCCCGGCCCTTCAAATCGTGCCCCAAACACACCCGGACCTCGCTCAGGAACCGGCCCGTGCAAGTCACCGTCACCGCCGTCTTCGGCAATCCTGGATTCGCCGCCAAAATCTCATCTCGAATCCGCATCGGCGACACCGTCCTTGCATTCCGGGGGCTCTGCAACGTAGACGGAATCCGAACCGCTGAGAACGCCGCCCGAGCCTTCCCAAAATACTCCGGCGCGCTCAACCCCGCGCAAACGCCGTGCTTCTCCCACTCATGCCGAATCAGCCTGCGGCTCGGCATGATGTCCATCATCTTCTCCACCAACGCATTTGGCAATGTCTGCGAACTCGCGCAATTCTGCGGCCATCCCCGCTCATACTGCGGCCACAATCCATGCAGAATGAACTCATACCGCCGCTGTCCCCCGCACTGCGCCTGGTCCCGCTCCCCGGCCGCCGATGAGCAGTACCGCGGCGACCACGACATCGACAGCAAATAGAAATCGAACTGCCCAGCCGCGCCCACCGACAAAGAAATCAGCCAAAAAAGTCGCAACATCACCCTACAATGTTAGCTTGACCGAAGCGCAGATCATCGACCGAATCCAGTGCCGCCTCCACCGCCTCGGGCTAGCCAAAGGCAACGGCATCGTCACCGGCATCGGCGACGATTGCGCCATCTTTCGCCAACGCGGCGCTGCCAACGACCTCACATTCACCGCCGACATGATGCACGAAGGCGTCCATTTTACCTGGGATGAGGACCCTCGAATCGTCGGGCACAAAGCCCTCGCACGCTCCCTCAGCGACTGCGCCGCCATGGGTGCAAAACCGCTATTCTGCCTAGTTTCGATCGCCTTCCCCGCCGAAGCCGCCCAATGGCTCGACGGCTTTTACGACGGCCTCACCAAGCTCGCCAAAAAACACAAAGTCGTCCTCGCCGGCGGAGACCTGTCCAATACCCCAAAAATCTCCTGCGACGTCACCGTCTGCGGCCAAGTCCCGCGCGGCCAGTCGCTGCTGCGAAGCAACGCCCGCCCCGGCGACCGCATCTGCGTCAGCGGCGCCGTTGGCGGAGCGGCGTTGGCACTCGACACCCGCGCCCGCTACATCCCCCAACCCAAACTTGAACTCGGCGAAACACTCCGAAAACTGGGCGTCAAATGCGCCATGGATCTGAGCGACGGCCTCTCCCAGGACCTTGCCCGCCTTTGCAAAGCCTCCAACTGCGCCGCCGAACTCACGGACATCCCCATCGCCAAAGGCGCAACGCTCCAGCACGCCCTCCACGGCGGCGAAGACTACGAACTCCTCTTCACCGTGCCAAAAAACATGAAACCCCCAGCAAAAACATATATCATTGGACACATCGCCAAAGGCCCCGCAGGCCACGTGAACTACCACGGCCAACCGCTCCCTCCACAAGGCTGGGACCACTTCCGCCCCCAATGACTCCATCCATTGTCCCCGATCTCATCGAAGCCTTCCGCCGCTCCAAAACGATGTTCACCGCCGTCGAACTCGGCGTCTTCGAAGCCACCCCGACCACCGCCGCGGCCTTCTCCGCCCACGCCAACACCGACCACCGCGCCACCGAACTCCTCATGGACGCCTGCGTCAGCCTCGGCCTCCTGGCCAAAAACGGCAACGAATACTCCAACACGCCGGAATCCGAAACCTACCTCAAACGCACCAGCCCACACACACTCGTCGGCTACGCCCTCTATTCCAACAACGTTCTCTGGCGTCTCTGGGACCACCTGCCCGACGCCGTTCGCGAAGGCACGCACCGCTGGGCCCAGGCCTTTCAAATGGAGGGCCCGATCTTCAGCCACTTCTTCAAAACAGACGAAGCCATGCGGACGTTCCTCACCGGCCTCCACGGTCTCGGCATGTTGAGTTCCCCCCAAGCCATCGGCGCCCACGATCTCAGCGCGGTCAAACATTTTGTCGACCTCGGCGGCGGTACCGGCCACCTCGCCCTCGCCTTCCTGGACCAATACCCGAACGCGATGGCCACGGTCTTCGATCTTCCCCAAGTCATTCCGCTTACCCGTGAATTCACAAACAACCGCGTTACCACCGTGGTCGGCGACTTCTTCACCGATCCTTTCCCCAGCGCCGATTGTTACGCCGTCGCCCGCATCCTCCACGACTGGTCACCGCCCAAAATCCATTCGCTGCTAACAAAAATCCACGCAGCCCTCCCCGAAAACGGCCGCCTCCTAATCTTCGAAGCGCTCGTCAATCCCGACAGAACCGGTCCAACAAGCGCACTGATGCAATCCCTCAACATGCTCACCTGCACCGAAGGCCAGGAGCGCACCGCCGAAGAATACGGGGAGCTGTGCAAAGCCGCCGGCTTCCGTGAATCCAAAGCAATCACCACTGGCGCGCCAATCGACGCGGTGCTTGCCATAAAATAGCCGTGGACCCTAAATGTCAGTAACCATCGAAAAACAAGAGTGGAATGGCTGGCCCAATTGCTGGCGCCTTTCCAACGGAACCGTTGAACTCATCGTCACGCAGGACATCGGCCCGCGTGTCATGCGCTACGGCTTCGCCGGTGGCCAGAATCTCTTCAAAGAGTTCAGCGAACAGCTCGGCAAGAGCGGCGAATCAGGCTGGCGCATTCGCGGCGGCCATCGCCTCTGGAAAGGCCCCGAAGACCGCCACGCCACTTACGCCCTGGACAACTCACCCATCGACATCCAAACCACGAAAGACACCCTGATCGCCACCCAGCCTATAGAAGCCGAAACCGGCCTCCAAAAGCAAATCCAACTGCAACTCGCCGAAACCGGCTCCGAAGTCATCGTCACACACACCATCTGGAACCGCGGTCTGCTCCCCGTCGAGATCGCCGCGTGGACCCCAACCGTCATGGCTCCCACCGGCCTCGGCGTCACCGGATTCCCTCCCCGCGGCACCCACCCCGAGGACCTGGAACCTACTAACCCCCTCATCATGTGGGCCTTCACCGACCTCAGCGACCCCCGCTGGAAATTCACCAAGAAATACCTCACGCTTCGGCAGGACCCCGCCAACCACAGCCCCCAAAAATTGGGCCACTGGAACCGCCACACCTTCGGCGCCTACTTCCTCGGCGGCGATGTCTTTCTGAAAGAGTACTTCCCAGCCGCCGGAATGCAACACCCCGAATTCGGCGCTTCCTTCGAAATTTTCACCAATCAGGACTTCCTCGAACTCGAAACCATGGGTCCCTTCATGAAGCTCGCCAAAGACGAGAGCCTCATCCACATCGAATATTGGAGCCTCCACAAAGCAACTCTCGAAGCAGTCACTGACCAGGCTCTCGACGCCGCCCTTCTCCCGCTACTAAAAAAATGACACGACGCGAATTTCTACTAACCACCACCGCGATGGCCGCCCAGCCCAAAAAGCGCCCCAATGTTCTCTTCATCGCCACCGATGACATGAACAACGCGCTCGGCTGTTACGGCCATCCCGTCGTCAAAAGCCCCAACCTCGATCGCCTCGCCGCCCGCGGCATCCGCTTCGACAGAGCCTATACCCAATTCGCCCTTTGCAGTCCGTCCCGCTCTTCGCTGATGACTGGACTCGGCCCCGACACCACCAAAATATATAACCTCCAAAAACACTTCCGCGAAGTTATTCCCAACGTCGTCACGCTCTCCCAGTGCTTCAAGAACAATGGCTACTTCGCCGCGCGCGTTGGCAAGATTTACCATTACGGCAACCCCGGCGACATCGGTACCGACGGCCTTGACGACGCCCCGTCCTGGAATCACAAAGTCAACCCAAAAGGCATCGACAAAGCCGAAGAGCCCAGGATCACCAACCACACGCCGGAGCGCAAAGGGCTCGGTTCCCAAATCGGTTTCTACGCCAGCCCCGCCCCCGATGAACAACATACCGACGGCCTGGTCGCGGCCGAAATCATCAAGCTCCTGGAACAGAACAAAGATAAACCGTTCTTCCTCGCCGCCGGCTTCTATCGACCCCACTGCCCCTACATCGCCCCAAAAAAGTACTTCGATCTTTACCCCCCGGAAAAGCTCGAACCCATCCCCTTCACCGAAGGCGAAAACAAGATCGCGCCGCCCTGGGCCTACTGGACAGACCCGCCCAACTGGAACATGTCCCGCCGCCAGATGCAAGAAGCGCTGCAGGCCTACTACGCTTCCATCTCCTTCGTCGACGCCAATGTCGGCAAACTCCTCGACGCCCTCGATCGCCTTAACCTCACCGATAACACCATCATCGTCTTCTGGTCCGACCACGGTTACGGCACCGGTGAACACGGCCAGTGGATGAAGCAGACCGTCTTCGACGCCGCCACCCGCCTGCCCCTCATCATCGCCACTCCCAGCCCTAAAACGAAGGGCAAAGGCTGCCCCCGTACTGTCGAACTCCTCGATCTTTATCCAACCCTGGCCGACCTCTGCGGGCTCAGCAACGTCCCGCAAAACCTCCATGGGAAAAGCCTCCGTCCTCTGCTCGATAACCCCAACGCCAAATGGGATCGCCCCGCCATCAGCCAGGTCGCCCGCGGCCAGAAGGTTATGGGATACAGTATTCGTACCGAGCGCTACCGCTACACCGAGTGGAACGACGGCAAAGATGGCGACGAGCTTTACGACTACCAGGCGGATCCCAAAGAGCTGAAAAACCTGGCGCAAAACGCCAAACTGAAAACCGAACTGCGAACCAAACTCAGAACCATTACCAAAGCCAGAGGGAGAGCCTAAATGAATCGCCGTCAATTTTTATCTGTCCTCGCCGCCGCGCCGCTTGCCGCTGCAGCCGATCCGAAACCAAATGTCGTCCTCATCGTCGGGGACGATCTTGGCTACGCCGATCTCGGTTCCTACGGCTGCAAAGACATCCCCACGCCTTTCCTCGATTCCATCGCCAAAAACGGCGTCCGCTTTACCGACGGCCACGTGAGCTGCCCCTACTGCAGCCCCACGCGCGCCGGCCTGATGACCGGCCGTTACCAGACTCACTTCGGCCACGAATTCAACCCCGGTCCAGCCGAACAAGCCGTCGAAAACTTCGGCCTCCCGCTCACCGAAACCGCCATGCCCAAACGCATGAAGGACCTGGGCTACAAGACCGGCATGTTCGGCAAATGGCATCTCGGCTACAAGCCCGCCTACCATCCCCAGCAGCGCGGCTTCGATGAATACTACGGCTTCCTCGGCGGCGCCCACAGCTATCTCGACGCCGAGGCCGATCCCGCCAACCCCATCTTCCGAGGCACCGCCAAAGTCGCCAAAGTCGAGTACACCACTGACCAGTTCGCCGGCGAAGCCGCCGCCTTTATCGACCGCAACAAAGATAGCCCATTCTTCGTCTATCTCCCCTTCAACGCCGTTCACACTCCGCTCGAAGCCCTCCCCAAATACGAAGCCCGCTTCGACGGCAAGATCACCGACCCCCGGCGCAAGACCTTTGCCGCCATGCTTTCCGCCATGGACGACGGTGTCGGCTTGATCCTTAAGACCCTCGATAAACACAAACTCACGAATAAAACTCTGGTCGTCTTCCACAGCGACAACGGTGGTCCCACGCCTGTTAACACGTCCCGGAACGATCCGCTGCGAGGATTCAAGGCCCAGGTTTACGAGGGCGGAACTCGCGTTCCATTCCTGATGCAGTGGCCAGGCAAGATTCCCAAGGGCAAAGTCTACGACCATCCCGTCATCGCCCTCGACATGCTGCCCACCTTTGTCGCCGCCGCCGGCGGCAAGCCAGCCGAGGATTGGAAGCTTGACGGCGTCAACCTCCTTCCCTTCCTGAAAGGCAAGGATAAGGGCGTTCCCCACAAGCAGCTCTTCTGGCGCTTCGGCCGCCAATGGGCCATGCGCGATGGCGACTGGAAGCTGATGTCCATGGGCGATGCTCCGGCGCTCTACAATCTCAAGACCGATATCGGTGAGTCCAAGGATCTTTCAACCACCGAACCCGCCCGTTTCGAGAAGATGACGGTCGACTGGAAGGCCTGGGATCAAAAGAATATTCCCGCGCGCTGGGTGCCTCAAGGGGCCGCCGGGCAGAAGAAGAAAAAGAAAAAGGCGTAGCGCCTGAACGAATACTGGGCCTGGCCCGGTCACGCCGGAAGATTTCGGGCTATTTGCCCATCGAGAACGTCGCCCGCTTGGCTAGAATCAGATGGGTCGGTGCCGTACCAAAGGAATGCTTCCCCTCCACCAGTATCTACAAGAACTATGCGACAAGGTCTGTGATGATCTCGCCCGCGTTCACGCCTCCGAGCAAGACCCCGGCCATCAAGGCTTGATATTTCCGCCCAAACGGGATTTCAGTATTCGGATCAGCGAGCAGGAAGCCAAGCTGTTGTTTGCCCATCACTTGATTCTCGACAAACGGTACTTATTCTCCGTCGAGACGCCAACCATTGAGACCTACCAGCAGAAAGGTACGACGCCGATTAGCGCTCGTGTGGATCTGACGCTCTATCATCCCGACCGAAAACCCGCAGTCCATGTCGAGCTGAAAGCCCACAACTGCACCGTCGAGGCAATCCGAAAAGACGTTGAGAAGTTGCTGCGGGAAAATACCGATGGCATGTGGTTCCACACTCTCCGCACCGGCGACCTGACTACCCTTCGCGCACTCGTCAGCAAATTCAGATCCGCTTTCGCCCTCCTTCCCGAATGCCTCCGCACGAATCAGCGATCCTTTCTCTTCGCCTTCTTCGCCTTGGAGCAGCGTGTCCTGCACTGGCATTGGATGAACCTGTCCGGGGAAGGCGACGCCAATAACATCGCCGTCGCCAATACTTTCAGCGACGATTCGCCCATCTACACCTGGAACCAAAAGCAAATCCCGGCGGAGCTTGGGAATGAGCAGCCGGCGTTCGCTCGGATCGTGAGGACGGCAGCGGCTACTGGAAAGGGCCGGAGAGAGGCATTCTTTGTCTTCATTCCAACAATCTCGACGGACTCCGCCCTGCACCTATCTATCCGCGGCGGAAGTTATCGCCTCCGCCAATACGACGTGAACCAACCAGGAAAACGGCCTCGGGCGTTCTCGCTTCCCGAGCACCGAACTTCTGAAGCGCTCCGTGAGAGTCACATCGTCGAATATTGGATTCCAGTAACTCCAGACGACTATGCACACAATATCGACGACGAACCCGCTTACTGGGTCGCTCGAATCCAAGTAATAAATCGACGCCGGAACACCGCTCCCCGCGACGCCGTCGGCGTTGCCCAGATATCTCCCCCATGAGCCAGCACAGTCTCCCGGCTCAGCGTTACGTTGAAAATCGACCGGCAAACACTCATCCAACAATAACTTCACGCGATTCTAGCCAAAAGCGAATCCTTCGCTTCCTCCAGTGCCTGCACCGCCATCTCCTTGCTCACTGTCGGGAACTGATGCAGGAATTCTCCCAGCGAATGGCCGCCCTCCAGGTAGTCGATAAGGTTTTTGAATGGAACCCGCGTCCCACGAAAACACGGCGTTTCGTTCATTATCTCCGGATCGGCCACAATGATGATTGCTGCCACGGGAACGCCCTCTGATCCCCATTGTACAGATTCACCCGGCACCGCCCCCGCCCTTTTCAGCTAATTCGCCGCCAGTCGATCCGCAGTTCCCGGCCCGCCGTACGCGGTCCCTACCCAAACAACTCCGCCAACGGCTCCCCCGTCTTATCCTCCAGCGAATTCGCAATCTTGATCGGCCGCCCGATCGGACTCATGATCTCCTTCGTCCAATCCACGCCCATCAACTTATAAACCGACGCGTACAAATCCCCCATCGACACCACTCGCGACGTAACATTCGCCCCGCGCTCGTCGCTCGTTCCAATCACTTGACCCGTCCGGATCCCGCCCCCAGCCAACGCCAATGACCAGCAGTTCGGCCAGTGATCCCGCCCCAGAGCCGGATTAATGTTAGGAGTCCGCCCGAACTCACCCATTGCAATCACCAGCGTCGAGTCCAATAATCCCCGCTCCTCCAAATCCTCCACCAAAGTAACTAACGTCCGGTCCAACGGCGGACACAATTTATCCCGATGACTCTTATCGTTATCGCTATGCGTATCCCACGACGTCCCGTGATACCCCGCCGCCGTCACAAACACACTCCCGGCCTCCACTAACCGCCGCGCGAGCAAACAAGACTGCCCGATCGAATCCTTCCCGTAGCGCTCCTTCGTTTTGTCCGACTCCTTCGACAAATCAAACGCGTCCCGCACCGACGGCGTCATAATCATCTTCATCGCTTGCGCCGAAAACGCGTCCATGTCGGTATGTTCGGCCGTCTCGTTCAACGACCGGTACCGCCGGTCAACTGCCTTCAAAAACGCGCTCCGGCTATCCACCGCCGCCTGCGATACCGTCTTCGGCAAACTCAAATCGGTAACTTGAAAATCCGGCTTGCTCGGATCCGGAATACACATCGGATCATAATCCCCGCCCAAAAATGCCGCCCGGAAATAGTCTTCATACTGCCGCCCGCTATTCCATTTCGGCACCAGCACATGCGGCGGCACCGCGTTGCGCGGCCCCAATTCCTTCGTCAACATCGATCCAATACTCGGGAACTGCATCGCCGGATTGATCTCATGGCCCGTGATCACATAATGCGTCGCCTGCGGATGGTCGTTCCCGCGCGTATGCATTGAGCGGATTAACGTGAACTTATCCATCTTCTTCGCCATCTTCGGCAGTAGCTCGGAGATCTGAATCCCCGGCACATTCGTCGTAATCGGCTTGAAGTTACTATTCGCCTTGGGGTCCCAGGTATCGATATGACTCGGCCCTCCCTCCAGCCAAAACAATATGACTGACTTTACTTTCGCCGAAGCCGCCGGCGCCGCCGACAAATACCCCGGCAGCCCCATTCCCAAAAAACCCAGGGATCCTGCCCGCAAAAAGTCACGCCGTGTATCTTGTGCCATTAGTGATTCTCCGCAAACTCACGCGAACTGATAAGTGCCCAGACAAACTCACGCAGCGCCGCCTCGCGGTCGCCCCGTTGTCCAACTAACTGCTTCAACTCCGCTAACTCGCCCGCATCCGCTCCGCGCCCCAGCGCCGCCAGATAGAACTCCTCAAATATCGCCGCGTCCGCCGCTCCGCGGTCCAAAAGTCCCCGCAACCGGCTCCCCGGAGCCGACAACCGCTCCACATAGGTCGCCCCAGCCAGCATATGCAGCGCCTGGCCCAGATTCGGCTTTCCCGAACGCTCCGGAATGGCCCCCCGGCTCGGCCGTCCATACAGCTCGAGAAACCGCGAAAAATACATATCCGGATCCTTCAAATTGATCGCCCGCGTGTTCGCCGGCGCTTGCCCCACCGCCCGGCCGTCCGTGACCGCCGTCGCAAAAGTCTCCGGCACGCCCGTTACCGCCACCACCGCGTCCAGCAAAACCTCCGCGTCGATTGCCCGCGAGAGCGAGTGGGAATAGTTAGTAACATCGGTAGCGTTCGTCCCATTCGGAGCATGCGCCGCTTGATAAGTCCGCGACAAAACAATGGACTTCATCAAATGCCGCAGGTTATAACCGCTCTTCTGAAAATCAGCAGCCAACGCCGTCAATAGCTCCGGATGCGTCGCGGGATTTGTCGACCGGAAATCATCTACCGGATCCACGATCCCGCGCCCAAAGAAGTAACCCCAAATGCGGTTCACTGTTGCCTCGGCGAAGTAGGGATGAGCAGTCATCCATTTTGCCAGATCCTTCCGCGGATTCCCATCGGCCTTCAGCGCCAGCGGTGACGAATCCAACAGCACCGGCACCACCGGCGCCTTCGTTCGCGGGTGCAGTAACTCAATCTTCCCGTCCACATCTATCGAACTAAAGTCCATGTTAGTCGGATGGTCGAACACCACCGGCCCCGCCTTAAACAGACGCCCGAAGAACGCCGCCATCCCCCAAAATTGATCCTGGCTCCAGTTCTCATACGGATGGTTATGACACTGCGCGCAGTCCAACCGCCGCCCCATAAACACCCGAACCTCTTCCGCCATTACATCCGCCGCCGGTCCAATCTGGTTGTAAGGAATGAAATGCCGCGACGCCGCCCCATACCCCTGCGCCGACAATCGCTCCCGCGCGACTTCATCGTAGGGCCGATTGGTTGCCACATTCTCCCGGATCCACTCCCAATACTTCTGGCTGAACTTCGGCGTCAGCCCATTCGCGAAAATCGCCACCCGGAAAATATCGGAAAAACGGAACGTCCAATAGTCCACGAACTCAGGCGACCCAATCAGCGCGTCCACCACCTTCTCCCGCTTCCCCGGATCCCGCAGCGCCACAAACTCACGCACCCGCTCTGGCGGCGGCAGCGTCCCCGTCAGATCCAGACAAACCCGCCGCAAAAATTCCGCGTCCCCCGCTATCGCCGATGGCACAATCTGGAATTTCCGCAGCTTCGCCAATATCGAATCGTCAACAAAGTTGCCGCGCGCAACAACCGGATATTGCGCGATAACCGGCCCAATCACGCCAATGCCTACACTCGCCACCTGCCCCGCCGCCCGAATCAAGATCGAAGTCTCCCCCAGCGCCTTTCCGCTAACGACTCCATCCGCCGATACCGTCGCGACTTCTCCGTTGTTCGAACTAAACAAAAGCTGATTCGTAAAGTCCTCCGTATGTCCATCGGAGAACCGCGCCGTCACCAGCAACCGCCGCGAACCCGCAACCGGCATCGTCGCCAATGGCGGATACACTTCCAGTGCTGCCAATGACGCCATCCGCCCCTCGGCTCCAAACGAAGCCCCGCCGCGAACCCATTCGAGCAGTGTCCGGTAGTCCTCGGAGTCCTTCTCCAACCGCTTCCCGCCGCCATGAGCGATAGCCATCAAAGGCTTCAACAACAGAAGGCTCTGCTCCGGATCCTTCACATTCACCCGAGGCGTCCGCTCCCCCTTCACTTCGGCACTCAATACCTGATAGGTCCCGCCCTTAGTAATCCACTCAAAATCATCCTTCGGGAACAGCGCATTCGCCGACAGTTTCAATCCGCCCCGCCCCTTAACGCCCCCATGGCAAGCCGAGCTATTGCACCCCCGCTTGGTCAAAATCGAGCCAATATCCCGCGCGAACCCAAACGGACGCACCGTCTTCGACCCCGTAACGGTAATCACCGACCGAGCCTTCAACCCCTCCAAAACTGCCTCCACCGTCGCGATGCCATCGGAGACCGCAGTCACACGGGACCCAGCCAACGCCGCATTCGAAACCCGCCAAGCGACGTCGCCGGTAACATCGGCCTCGGTGCCATCGGAGTACGTCGCAATGGCCAAAAACTGCTGCCCCGCCTTAGCCCCGGCCAGCGTCACCGAGGCCGGAACCGTCTGCAACTTAACCAGCTTCGGCGCACCAAACGACGCCAACGTCAGAACTAAAAGTCCATATCTCACGGCTTTGCCACCACCATAATCGGAATCTGCTTACTCCCAATAATTACGCCCTGCTTGCCATCCGCCACTGGCCGCACAACCACCCGAACCACCTTCGGCAGCTCCATCAGCGGCGCACCCTCCGCCACCGAGAACGCCAGCACCGTCCGCTCCGTCCGTGCCGTATACCGCTCCCGTTTCCCCGGAAATGGCGGCGGATCTTTATCCGGCTCATAATCGGCAGCCGCGAACACCGAAACTCCCTCCGGCAACCCATCCACCGAAACCGCCACCGCCCCGCGGTAATCCTCTTCCCGGTCGAATGTCACCCGCACCGTCTTCGCCCCGCCCGGCGCTAAGTTGATGTGGTCTTCCTCAATCAACACCTTCCCCAAATGCGGAACCTGCGACCGAACCATAACCTTGTACCGGAATCCCGCCTCGCCGCTATCGGCCGTCAACTCCCGCGCCTCTATCGTGTACTCTCCCGGATTCCGCAACGGATAAATGACCTTCGCGGCCATCCCCTTATTCAACGCCCCCGTGCAAGCGCCCCGCCCCACGATAAAATTCGTGACGACCTCTTCCCCCTTCGAATCCAGCAGCCGCACCACTGGATTAAACAATGGCGGCGCCAAATCCGGCGTTTCCACTTCAATCGCTATGTCCTGCGGCCCGTCCACCCGGAACGTCGTCCGATGCGCCTCCCCCGGCTGAGCGATGACACCTTCCAACTTCGCGATGATGGCGGCCTTCGAATGCAAGTCCCGCCCACCGCGAGCAGCCAGCTCGTGCAGCCGGTTCGCGGGCAACGGACGTTGATAGGTTCGCTCTTCCCAATCGGTTTTGGCGGCGGGTAGATCCGGCGCAAAATCACCGCGCAAAATGCGCAAAATATAGCTGTAATCGGGACCGCCTTGGCCCGAGAACGCGTCCAAACGCACCAAATAGCGCCCCGCTTTTTCAAACGAGTGCTTTAATTTGGCGTCCGTACCACGCCCCAACACCCACAACGGCTCGTCGTTGAAGGCGATCCGGTTCAAACGCTTGGCGTCGAACCAACTCCCGGAAACTTCGAATATGGATAACGATGGATCAAAACCGTTGGCATTCCCGCCCGCCGCCCCAGTCGACGGCAGACCAGAAAGTACGTGAAAAGAAATAGTTTCGCCCGCCTGTGCGTCAAAGGCGTAATAGTCCGATTCGCCTTTCTTCCCGATCATCCCCGAATAAATGCCCGGTGCCGCCGAAACGGCCGTTTCCGGCGTCTCATGCGTTCCTTCCGGCTCGGTAAGAACTGTAGAATCGGTAATTTGCAGCGGCAGCGCGTTAGAAACTCCGCTTGCGGTCACCAGCCGGAATAGATACCGCCCCGGCCGAAAATCCGCCGCCGTCTCCACACGCAACTTCACGGTTTCGCCCGCCGCCTCCAACGCCATCCGCAGGCCCGGTTCCTCGACGAAAACAGCCTTTGTTTCCGCTAAGTTGGTGCCGCGAACGATCACTGTGAACACGCCGCCGCGCTGCCCTAGAAAGGGATGAACCGACACCGTTCGCGGATCGGCTGCGGTCAAGCCAACGGCGAAAGTACACGCGAATAGAAACGCACGCATA
>CAMDKT010000070.1 GCA_945900935.1 Candidatus Sulfopaludibacter sp. SbA3
CGGCTCGATCTAAACAGGGCTGAGGGGTTCCGCTTGGCCGCTTAACCAAGAACGAGGTAGTCTTGAGATCAGGATGTCTGATGATTATTACTCATCCCGGCACAGGGTTCGAATTTTTAGATGGGTGTGAATGGAGTCACCGCCGCCGCCGATCCCCGCCGTATCCAGCTTGGTGTGCGATTCTCGTTCTAATGCGCCTGTTCTTCCTTCTTGCCTGTTCCGTATTCGCGGATGATCTCTGGCTTCGCAACGGCAAAGTCTGGACCGCCAATCCAACTCAGCCCTGGGCTCAGTCGATACTCATCAGAGGCAATACCATCGCCGCCGCTGGAGCCGATAAAGACATCGCCCCGCAAGCCAAAGGCGCCCGTGAGATCGATCTAAGGGGCCGTCTAACCATCCCCGGTTTCAACGACGCGCATCTCCATTTCCTCGGCGGCTCCCTCGGCCTCTCGCAAATCGATCTCAACGGCATCTGCACGCTCGATGCCATCCAGAAGGAAATCGCGAGCTTCGCCGCCAAACATCCAAACGACAAATGGCTCCACGGCCGCGGCTGGGAGTATGTCTGCTTCCCGCAAGGCCGCCTGCCGGTAAAAGAAGACATCGACAAGGTCGTCAAGGATCGCCCCGTCTTCCTCTCCGCCTACGACGGCCACACCGGCTGGGTCAACTCCAAAGCGCTCGAACTCGCCGGTCTTACCAAGGACTCCACATTCACCGGCTACGGCGAAATCGTAAGAGACCCCAATACCGGTTTGCCCACCGGAGCATTAAAGGAAGGAGCGATGGGGCTAGTTCGCCGATTAGTCCCCGTCCCTGATAAAGCCCAAAAGCTCGCCAGCCTGGAAGCCGGCCTGAGAATGGCCGCCGGCCTCGGCATCACGTCCGTCCAAAACGCCAACGGATCGCTTGATGAAGTCGAACTCTACGAAGAGCTTCGTAGCCAGAATAAACTCACCCTTCGTACCAGCTTCGCCATGTCCGTCGGGCCCATGGTGTCCGAAGCCGAGCTCACCGAATACGCCAATCTCCGCCATAAATACCCCGGCCCGCTCCTCCGCGTCGGCGCCATTAAGATCAGTTTGGATGGCGTTATCGAGAGCCATACCGCCGCCATGCTCGATCCCTATTCGAACAACAAAAACACCAGCGGCAAATCCGCCTGGACCGCCGAGCAATTCGCGAAAACCGTAAGAACAGCGGACAAACTCGGCCTGCAAATCTACACGCACGCCATCGGCGACCGCGCCGTCCGCATGGCCCTCGACGGCTACGAAAAAGCCTCTCCCGCCGCCCGCCACCGCATCGAGCACATCGAGACCATTCACCCCAGCGACATCCCCCGCTTCGCCGCCCTCGGCGTCCTCCCCTCCATGCAGCCCATCCACGCCGACCCCTCCGGCGTCGAAATCTGGAGCGCCGCCATCGGTCCCGAGCGAACAAAAATGGGCTTCGCCTGGCGCAGTATCGAGAAGGCGGGCGGGCGTTTAGTATTCTCCAGCGATTGGCCAGCGTCGATCTCTGTGAACCCCATCCGCGGCATCCACAACGCGGTGAACCGCCGCACGATCACCGGCCTTCCCCCGCAGGGCTGGATCCCCGAAGAGCGAGTCAGCGTCGAAACGGCCCTCCGCGCCTACACCATCAACGGCGCCTACGCCTCCCGCGAAGAAAACCAAAAAGGAGCCATCCGCCCCGGCCTCTTAGCCGACATCATTGTCCTATCCCAGGACATCTTCACCATCCCTCCCATGGACATCCACAAAACACGAGTCGACCTCACCATCTTCAACGGCCGCATCATCAAACAATAGGGACAGTAACCCCTGTCCCCCCATTTTCTAGAGCCTTTTCCTAACGGCTAGAGCGGCTCGCGAATCGTCAACATCTGGTCCGCAGCCACGTCCTTCAGGGTCAGCGCGCCCCCCCCCGGCCAGCGGACCTCAATGGAAGCCGCACTCGTTTCTGTTCCAATTCCAATATGCACGCGCGGATCGCTTGAGGAGAGAAAACCCACGCTCGGGCTCACCCACTCATGCAAGGCGCGACCGGCCGGTGTAGTCACGGTGATGCGCGCGCCGATCGAATCCCGGTTTGCCTTGCGGCCCACCACGCGGAGCGTCAGCCAGTGTCCGCCGCCGGTTGCCGTATTCAGGAGGATCGCGGGCCGCCGTTCCAGCGAGGTGACAATCAAATCCATGAACCCATCGTTGTTCAAATCGGCGAAGGCGGAGCCCCGCTGGTAGCCTTGCCGCCGGAAGTGTTCGCCCATGTGTGCCGAAACGTCCACAAAGCGTTTTCCCCCGGCGTTTTCAAACACCGTGTCGTGCTGCGCCGCGTTGGCGCGCAAGGAGTCCACATCTCCGTTGGCGGAATAGAGGTCCTTCCATCCGTCATTGTTGTAGTCGAAGAACCCGCCGCTCCAGCCGGAAAATGGCGTGCTCAGCGGTGCCAGTCCGGTAGCGCCGGAAACGTAGCGGAATGATTTTCCTCGCAGATTCCGGAACAATCCCCACACCTGCCCGGTCAAATCGTTGAAGAAAATATCCGGCCAGCCGTCGTTGTCGTAGTCGTGAATGCCGGCGCCCATGGCAGAGACGGTGGCGCCATCGTCATTGTACGCAACTCCCAGCAGCAACCCCTGTTCCAGAAATGCGCCATTCTTTTGGTTGATGAAGAGGAAGTTGCGCTCCGTATCGTTGGCGATGAAAATGTCCTCCCATCCATCTCCGTTCACGTCGGCGATTCCGATGCCCATGCCCTTCCCACGCACACTCCCGAAACCGGCGGCGTCGGTAACGTCCTGAAAACTGCCGTCTCCTTTGTTCCGATAGAGGCGGTGCGGGACCGTTGGGTAGGTCTTTGGGTGGCAATAAAAATCGACGCCGTCACCCCGCACGCAACGCTGATCTGTGCCCGGGGTCCAGAGCGTGTAGTTGGACAGCACCAGATCCAGATGACCATCGTGATCGTAGTCGACCCATGCGCCCTGCACGCTCAACGTGCCTTCCGGCTTGACGCCCAGACCGGACTCGGCGGTCACGTCCCGAAACTTGCCGTTCCCCTGGTTCCGGTACAGCGTGTTGGTTCCGGCATTGGCGACGAACAGGTCCGTCCAACCGTCGTTGTCGAAGTCGGCCGCCGCCGCGCCCAGGCTGTAACCCAGGTTCTGGCCGGCTAACCCGGCGGACCCGGTGACGTCTTCGAACACCCCAGCGCCCTTGTTGCGGAGAAGGGCGTTGTGATATTCCGGGCCGGTCTTTTTCATTTCCGGAAATTGCGCGCCATTGGTGAAATAGAGATCCATCAGACCGTCGTTGTCGAAGTCGAGCACCGCGACTCCTCCGCACAAGGGCTGCGGAAAGTACTTGCGCCCGCCGGTGAATCCGTTCCGGGTGGCGTAGCTGAACGAACTTCGCGCCGCCACATCCGCGAATCGAGGCGTCAGTTGAGCCGGCTGGGCGAGCATGAGAAACGTACAGGCCGCGCAGGCACGGCAGCAACGGGCGAGGAACTCGCCCATCTTGCCGGGCCGGAGCGAGTCCGTTGTGCGCGAGTCTCTGGAGAGCGGCGCTGCGAGCGCCTTCATCTGGCCCCCTCGCGGCACGGTGCCGACAACCAATCCCGCAGGTTTTGGCAGTTCGCCCCGGCTTGCCCGGAGCCGAGCGCCGCCGCCGTACGCAACTTCCGCGCGGCCTCCCCAATGCGCCTTTCCCGCTGCAACGCCAGTCCGTGCGCCAGGTATGGCCGGGCCCATTCCGGCCACCGCTCTTGTATGCGCCGCAACCGCTTTTCGGCCTCTTGCAACCGGCCGTCCAGCGCGACCGCAATCGCCTCGGCGAGCAGTAAGCCGCGGTTACCAGGCGCGTTTTCCGCCGCCCGTGACAGCAACTGTGCCGCTTCCCGATAGCGGCCATACTTGCCCAGCAATTCGGCCGCCTGCTCCGCAATCGGAGCACTCGTATTCCCCCATTCCGCCGTTGCCGACAGCAGTTGCCGCGCTTCCCCTTCGCGGCCAAGGCCGTCGAGGACTCTCGCCTTCAGCAACAGGAATTCGCCGAACTTTTCTTCTTCCGGTACCTGTCCCAGGGCGGCCAGCGCGGCATCGGCGCCCGCCGTGTTGAAAATGGCGATGGCCCGCTCGAGCGCGGTGCCCGCACGTTCCAGAAACGGTAACGCCCACCGGTAGCGGCCCGCATCGAGAAGCGCGCGCCCGGCCAAGGCCAGTGTCCGTTCATCGGCATTCAGGGTCGATAACTCCCGAAACTCCTTCTCCGCCGCCGCCTCTTGCCCGTCAGCCAGCAGCAGGCTGCCCAAGTGCAGTCGAAGGAATGCGTCATCGGGCCGGGCGCGCGCCATGGCGTAAAAGCGTTCAATCTCTCGCGCCCGCCGCTCGGCCGGCGGCAGCGTCGCCAATTCGATCATCCCCGGCTCCCGCCGCGGATCGCGCTGCCGCGCGGGGCGCAGCTTCTGGTACTGATCCAGCCACTGGCGCGCCTCCGGTTCCCGGCCCTGCTCCATCAGCGCGCGGCCCAGATGCAGCCGCGCCTCCCAATCCGCGGGCGCCAGCGCGGCGGCCTTGCGAAACGCCCGCTCCGCGTCCGCCGGCCGGTCGAGCGCCAGCAGCGTCAACCCATACTGATCCAGGGCTCGAACGTCGGATGGCCGCAAGGCAAGCGCCGCTTCCAAATGCGTCAACGCCTCCGCGTCCCGGCCATGCCGGTGCAGCAGCCACGCCCTGGCCGTATGCGCGGGCGCTAGCAGCGGGTCAAGTCGCACCGCCTCGGCCAGCTCCGCCAGCGATTTATCGGCATCCGCGCTCCAGCACAACTGCGCCAGTTGAAAGTGGCCAAGAGGGTCTTTCGGATGGCCCGCTACGTATACCTCCAAAGCCTTCATCCCCTCATCGCGCCGCCCCGGCGTATTGGCCACAACACGAGCGCGGTCCCGCCGCGCGGACGCATCGCCGGGCCGGAGCGCCAGATAGCGATCATAAGCAATTCCCGAGTCGCCGTAATAACCGGCGTCCTCGGCGGCACGAGCCAACGCGAGCGCGATGGCCGGTTCGTCCGCCGCCTTTTGTTGCGCGTGCGCCAGCAGGAAAACGGCGCGCGGGAATTCACCGGCCGCGGCATGGGCTGATCCCAATTCGTGCAGCACTCCCGCGTCATTCGGCCGCAATTTTAATGCCGCTTCCAGGGCCTCTATCGCTCTCGGGAAATCGCCCGCCCGCGCCGCCGCGCGTCCCAGGTTCCATAGCGCTTGGAAATCCCCCGCCCGGGCCGCCACCACACGCTGCAGCGCCTGCTGCGCCAGTTTGAACTCTCCCAACCGCGCATACATCGCGCCCGCCTCGGCCAGCAGTCCGGGATCGCTGTGAGCCGTCAGCGCCCGTAAATAGGGCAGCGCCGGCCGCTTCTGCTCGACGGCCAGCCGCGCCAACTGCAAATTGGCGTTCGGATGCGCCGGGATTCGCTTGGCCAGGAGTTCGAAATACTCGCTGGCTTTTGCCGGATCGCCGCAGGCCAGATGATGATTCCCCGCGTTGTTGAGCAGCGCGGGCGATGGCGTTCCCGACGCCATCGCCCGCCGGTAGATCGGCGCGGACTCGGCACACTTTCCCTGTTCGTCCAGCCGCGCCGCCTCGCGCAAATCGACCGGCGGCGGTTGCGCTCCGCGAGCACCCGCCGCCAGCAAGAACATCAAAACACAGACCCTAAACACAGCGCCGGAACTACTTGCGCATCCGATCCCGGACGGTCGCGGCCCGGTAAGCGAGCCGTGCCGCCCGGTTTCTGAGCCGCGACCGTCCGGAAGCGGTCTTCCGCGGACAGGCATGACACAGTGTCTAAAATTCAACCCGTAGGCCGAGTTGCGCCCGGCGCCCGAACAGGCCGGACAACTGGTTGTTGCTGACGCCGAACAGGCTGCTTTGCACGTTGGTATTCGGGTTTGCCCAAGTCATGTTATTCGCCGCGTTGAATACGTCCATTCGCAGTTCCCCGCGAATTCTTTCGGTGATTGGCATCCGCTTCACGATAGAGGTATCCACGTTGAATAGGCCCGGGTTTGTCAGCCCGTCGTATTGCCAGGGATTGGTCCGCGCCGTGAAGTTCGGAAGCCGGGAAAATGCCTGCGTATTGAACCAACGGCCCGGAGTCTGGTTTTCGATTAGCGGGTCGCCGCTAACTTGCATCCCGCCAAACCGGACATAGAACCCCGAGCGCCACGTCATCAGGCCAGTCACATCCCACCCGCCAATGACGAGGTCCAACGCTTTCGGCATGGAAGCAAGCAATTGCCTGCCCCTGCCCACCGGCAGTTCCCACGTGGCGGCGACCGAGAGCCGTTGGCGCGGCTTGTCACTTTCCTGCCACGTGAACTCCCGGTTGAAGGCGGCGATGTCGTTGAAAAATACTTCGTCTTGCTGGCGGCCGTAGTTATAACCCATCAGCATCGAATAGCCATTGGCGAAACGTCGGTTCAGCCGCAATTGGAAAGACTGGTAACGCGACTTGCCGCCCTCAATTCCGTCAATGACGTTCAAGTTGCCGTATTGCGGGTACGGCCGGGCGAGGGATGTAAGCCCAATCGTCCGTTGGTAACGCAACGCACCCGGAAACTTGTCGACGGTGGAGAAGTTGAAGAACGGATTTGCCACGGCCCGGTTCGTCGCGTCCTTGAATTCGTAAGCCACGCGGGGATCGACTTGGTTCAAATTGTAGCCGCCCACTAATTGGTTGGAGAAGTTAATGTAGTACGTCACGTCCAGCAGCATGTTTTTCGGCAATTGGCGCTGGAAGGAGAAGTTGATGCGATCGCTAAAGCTGCGGGGCCGGTTAGCAGCCACGTAGGAAAGTGAATCTCCCAGCGAAGTGTAGCGGCCCAAGGATTTCTCATAGGCCGGCACGACGGGCGTGGAGGCGGGGAAGGGATCCCGCAACCGCGATTGCGGGATGCCCAGCACCGCCGGGTAGGCACCGGTAACATTCTTATAGCCAACATAGAGGGTGTCGAAGATGTTAAACGTTCCGCCGGTCCAGGGGGTCAAGTAGCGTCCATAACCGATGCGGAAAGAGGTGTTGTCGTTGATCCGGTACGCCGCGCCGATGCGGGGTGAGAAGCCGCCCTTGCCGGCGTTCCATTGGCCGCGGTTATTCGCGTCGGCAAATTGAAACGCGCCATTAAAGGTCGTTGGCCCTTTGTAGAACTGCCCGAGTTCGGCAGGCATCCGGGGCGCGCCCGCCCCTTGCATCTCCGGAATCGGCGAAGTCAGATCGAGCGGCCGGGTCAGGCGGTCCTGCGGGTCCGTATACGCTGTCTCGAACTCGTAACGCAAACCCAAATTGATCGTAAGGTCCCGGCTCACTTTCCAGTCGTCGTTAATAAACGTGCCGTAAAAGCGGTTCTGGCCCTGCGGCAGAATGCTGGCCGTCATCGAAGTTGAACCGCTGTCCCAGCTATCGGCACCGCCGCCGGCGGGCTGCACCGCGCCCAACAGAAACGTCGCATAGCCGTCGCCGGATGTGCGCAAGTCCGGATTCACGAACGTTGCGGCAGTCCCGTCGGCCTGGAAACCGAAGCCGGGATTATTGCTCACAATCAGGCTGGTGGTGCGCGTGCCGCGCGTGTCGGCGCCCATCTTCAGGTAATGCTTGCCTTGTTGGCGTGCAATCTTCACGCTGACGCTATCGGCCGTCGGACGCTGATTCCAGGTCCCGCCGCGGGGGCCCATCGCCGTCCAATACTCGCCGCTCCCCGTTCCCATGATGGACATGCGGGGAAGCAGTTCCGGCACCGCCTTGTTCGCGAAGATTGTTTTGTAGAAGCTGGAATTCGGCCAGATCTTGTCCCAACCGACCTTAGCCGTCGGCGCAAATTGCGAAGCGTCGACGAAGCTATGATACGTGGCATTAACGTTGAGGATTGTGGTCGTGCTCAGCATATAGACCGCGTCGCCGGAGATGGATAGCGCGTCGCGCTGGCTGCCGCGGTCGTTGACGTAAAAGTCCGAGCCCGTAGGGTTCGACGTGGTTACGGGCGTCCACAACTTGCTGTAGCGGCCATAGAAACGAAGCTTCTCGTTCATCACGTAGTCGGTCCGGTTCGAAATATTGTGATAATCGTAGCGAATCGGCAGCGGAACGTAATAATTGTTGATGTTGTAAGGACCCTGCCCAGGCCGGTTGGCCTTCCATAATTTGCCCATATACTGTGTGGCAATCGGGTCTTGGACCGACTTCGGGATGATGTTTCCCGGCAGGGGCATCCGCGTGACGGTCGCACCGTCCGCAGAGGTCTGGGTGGTCCACGGATCGTAGATCGTCCGCAGCCCGCCGACGGCATTTAGCGATTGCGAGAAGTTCCCATCGCGCTCCAGATCGCTCGGCAACGTATGGATGAGGTCGTTGGGGTCGGTTTTCCGCCATTGTTCATAGGAGAAGAAGTTGAAGAGCTTGTTCTTCTTGATTGGACTGCCGAGCGTGCCGCCGTACATGTGCGTGCGGCCGGTGTTGATTGTCCGGAAGACGCGGTTCTCGAACGCATTCGCCCACGGATACTGCCCCTGATAGAACGCGTTGCCGTGCCAGTCATTGGTCCCGGCCCTCATGGTAAGCGTAATCGCCGACCCGGAAGAGTGTCCATATTCGGCGTCGATCGCATTCTGCTGCACGGCCACTTCCTGCACCGCATCGGGCGACGGCATATAGCTCGTCTTGTAACCGATCCCAATGGGGCTGCCGTCGATCTGCAAGTCGTTCGAATAGTCGCGACCGCCGCCGATCTGCTGCCGGTTGCCCGACCACGTAAAGTACGGTTCCACTTCGCGCGCCGTGTCGCTTTGTACCACCGCCGGGTCCAGCCTTGCCAGTAGCAGCGGGTTGCGGGACATTTGCGGCAGGTTGCTCACCAGCGCGCTATCGACGGTGGTTTCGAGCTTGCTGGTGTTGAATTGCACGGTGCTGGCCTGCGCCTCCACCGTTACCGTTTCGCGCACGTCGCCCGGACGCAGCACCGCGTCCACGGTCACGTCGGAGCGCGACTGCAACACCACGTTGGCCTGTACAAACTTGTTGAATCCTTGCAGTTGCACCGTGACCGTATACTTCCCTGGAAGCACCAGGTCGAAAATATACCGCCCTTGGTCGCCCGTCTGCCTTGTGCTGACAACTCCCGTGTTGACGTTGCTCAGTGTCACCGTCGCGCCGCTCACCGCGGCTTGTGTCCCATCCGTCACCGATCCCTGGACGCGGCCTCGGTACTCTTGCGCGGACAAACCAAAAGCGAAGGCGGCGACCGCCAGACTTTGAAGCAGATGCTGAGTTGACATCAAAGAAGTTCCTTACAAATAGCGGTTGTTTCAAGCCTTTCTGAGAAACGCATACAAGCGCTTCTCTCAGAGCTTGGCACCGCCGATCCTATCACAAATAACCACCGCTCCTGTTGGCTTCGCGGCAGGGGGTGCTTAACCGCATCGGGAAACACACCGGCTCGCGCACGCTCGCGGCTTGCCGGCTTTTCCGGAATCGACGCGAACGTTTCCGAGCCCATCAGCAGGGGAGCATAGGGACAGTAACTAATTCAAACATTTCCCCCAAAAATTGTCGAAACCCAACTTTCCAATCCCCGCCGCCGTCTTAAAATGGGAACCTGGAGAGTTTGTTGATAAATTTTTTCCTCCCCGCCCTAACCGCCGCCGCGGCCCAGCCCAGCCTGTGGTCTCTGATTAGTACCTCAAAGCCCATTTCCATGGCCGTGCTGCTGCTCCTGGTTGCGGCCAGTTGCTTCTCCTGGGCCATCATTTTCACCAAATGGTCCCGCCTTCGCAAAGCCCGCGATGAGAACCGCAAGTTTCTGAAAGCCTTTCGGAAGGCCAACGGTTTTGACGCCATCATCGCGGCCTGCGAACAATTCACCGCCGCCCCCCTCGTCACTATCTATGACTTCGGTCACGCCGAAGTCGATCGCCAAGTCCGGGCCAAACAAAAACTCACCAACCGCGCCGCCGTCGAACGCAGTCTCCAAATCGGCGCCGGCGAGGAAATCGCCCGCCTGGAAACGAACATGAGCTGGCTCGCAACCACCGCGGCCATCACGCCCTTCGTCGGCCTCTTCGGCACCGTATGGGGCATCATCGACGCGTTCCAGGCGCTCACCGGCGCGGGCGCCGCCAGTCTCCGCGCCGTCGGTCCGGGCATCGCCGAAGCGCTCATCGCTACCGCCATGGGCCTCTTCGCCGCCATCCCCGCGGCCATTTTCTATAACTACTTCGGCTTCCTCATCCGCGACATCAGCGCGAAAATGGAAGATTTCGGCCTGGAATTCATGAACCTCATCGAACGCGTCTACGAGCCTTAACCCATGGCATTCTCCCTGAAGCGCGGCGGTCGCGGACGGCGGGGCGGCTACGACTCCCTCGCCGAAATCAACATCATTCCCCTCGTCGACGTCGTCCTCGTCCTCCTCATCATCTTCATGCTCACCGCCCATGTCATGGAGTTCGGTCTCGAAGTTGACGTTCCCAAGGTCCGCCAGGTCCGCAACTCCTCCGAAGAACTTCCCGTCGTCTCCATTTCCAAAGACGGCGAAATGAAACTCAACGAGAAAGACGTCAATATTAATGACGTGAGCAATGAAGTGAAAAAACGCTTCCCCAAGCAAAAGGCCGTCTACGTCCGCGCTGACAAAGCCACTCCGTGGGACCCAATCGCGCAAGTCGTCAGCGAACTCGGCCAAGCCAAACTCGATGTCCGCATGGTCACCCAACCCGTTGACGAAGCCTCCCGCCGAAAATGAGCACCACCGTCCAGCGCGAAGAGAATTTCAAAACCGGCGCAGCCGCGTCCTTCGCCCTGCACGCCGTTATCGTCGGCTTCGCCATTTTCTGGGGCTATGTTAACTTCGGCCCCCGCGACGTCTGGGGCGACCCCAACGTCATTCCCGGTGCCGGTTTCGCCGTGACCCCGGTTGACAGAATTCCCCTTCCCTCCCGCAATGTCCGGCCCAATCCCAAGGCGGACGACTCCGAATCGGAAGTCGAGAAAGCCGAGAAAAAGGACCGCGACCGCGATAAAATCCGCAAGGAAGATCCCGACGCCGTCGCGCTCAACAGCAAAGATAAAAGACGCCCCAACGAGCAGCAGACCAGCCGCTACCAGTACCGCTCTTCCGAGGAACTTCGCAAAAACCAGCTCCGCACCACCGTCCCCCAGGCGATGTCCAACCCCATGTACGGCACCGTCGGCGCCGGCGGCGTAGGCGTTGGAACCGGAACCCCCTTCGGCAACCGCTTCGGCGCCTATGCCGATCTCCTTCGCCGCCGCATCTCCGAAAAATGGCGCACCAACGACGTTGACCCTATGGCCCGAAACGCCAAACCCGCCATCGTCAGCTTCGATATTCTCCGCAACGGCGAAGTACGATACGTGAAGATAGTTCAGTCCAGCGGCATCGCCACACTCGACTACTCCGCCCGCCGCGCCGTCATCGAAGCCGCTCCTCTCCCAGAATTGCCGCGCGAGTTCGAACGCGATTCGGCCAACGTTGAATTCACCTTCCAACTACAGCGATGAAAAACATAATCTTCTCACTCCTCACCCTCGCCGCGGTCGCCCCCGTACAGGCATTCGCTCAGCAGCGCCCCGATATCATCGGCGTCATCATGGGCTCGCAGAAAGCCGTTATCGCCGTTCCCGACATGCGCGGCGCCGGGCGCGCATCAGGCCTCATGGACATCGTCAACGGTACTCTTTTCCGCGATCTCGAAGACGCCGCCGTCTTCAAGATGGCGCCCAAAAGCATGTACCCCACCCGTGTTCCGCAACAGCCGCAGGAGTTCCGCAAGCCGCTCCAATACGATCCCGCCAATCGCAACGCCGCCCCCTGGCTCCAGGACTGGTCCGACCCGCCCGTCAACTCCGATTACCTCGCCTTCGGCTATGCCGCCGAACAGGATAACCAGATCGTCCTTTTCGGCTGGCTCTTCAACGTCCGCCAACCGGAAGTCGCCGCCGCCCACGTTCTCGGCAAAATCTACTTCGGACCCATCGACGAAACCGGTGCCCGCAAAGTCGCCCATGAGTTTGCCGCCGACATTCTCAAACAGTTCGGCGTAGAATCCCTCGCCGGCTCAAAAGTCTACTTCGTCTCCAATCGCAGCGGCAGCAAAGAGATTTGGTCGATGGATTACGACGGCGCCAGCCAGAAACAAATCACCAGCTACAAGTCGATTTCCACCATGCCCAGCGTCTCCCCGGACGGTTCTCGCATCGCTTTCACCAGTTGGGCCATGGGTCAGCCACAAATATTAGTACATTCTTTGGAGACCCTCCGCCGCATCCCTTTTCTCAATCCCAGGGCCGGTACAAACCAGAATGCGTCCTACACCGCCGACGGCAAACAGATTGCGTTTTCCTCATCTGCAAGCGGTTTTTCGCAGATTTACATGGCTAACGCCGATGGCTCCGGCGTCCGCCGTTTATCCAATTCCCGCGCCGTCGAAGTCGAGCCGAAAATCAATCCGAAGACAGGAAATGAGATTGTTTTTGTTTCTGGAAGAGGCGGCGGCTCCCCGCAAGTGTATAGTATGAATAGTGACGGCGCGGATGTTCAGCGCCTAACCACCGGGGAAGGGCAAGCCACGAATCCGTCCTGGAATCCGCAGGGCACTCACATTGCTTTTGCGTGGACGAGAGGATATGATCCCGGTAACTTCAATATTTTTGTGATGGATGTCAATACACGCGAATACGTTCAGCTCACCAGCGGGACGGGCCGAAACGAGAACCCTGTCTGGGCTCCGGACGGAAAGCATATCGTATTCTCATCCGACCGCGGCGGGCGCGGCCAAATTTGGACGATGCTCGCTGATGGCACTCAACTTCGACAACTCACCTCGGCCGGAATTAACGAAAAACCGGCTTGGTCTAAGTAGCACAAGGCGCGAAATCGCCAGCAATAAGCAGTATTCCGGACACAACAATTTTTAGGAGGCCGAAACCAGGATGACTACCAATAAAGCCAGCGCTCTCGCGTTGGCTCTCTGTCTGAGCTTTTTCGCGGCAGGGTGTAAGAAGAAGGTGCCTGCGCCGGCGCCCCCGGCCGCTCCGCCGAAGGTTGCGGCGCCAACGCCCAAGCCCGTCGTCGCCAGACCCATCGTGAAGTTCTTCACCGCCGAGCCTTCCACCATTGAGCGTGGCCAGGCCTCGTCGCTCAAGTGGGAAGTGACCGGTGCCGAGACCGCCAGCATCAATCAGGGACTCGGCGTCATCGGCACAGCCGCTGCCGGCGGCGCAACGCCCGCCGTTATTTCCGGTAATCGCTCGGTGTTCCCCAGCAATACGACCACGTACACGCTCACCGCCAGCAACTCCGGCGGAACCGTTTCGGAAGCCGTAACTGTGAACGTCACCACGCCGCCGCCGGCGGCTAAAGCGACCCCGACTCCCTCGCCCCGCGCCACTTTCGGCGAGGTCATTGCCCGCGAACTCCACGATGCCTTATTCGACTTCGACAAGTCCGATATCCGGGAGGACGCCCGCAACAGCCTCACCCAGAACTCCGACAAGCTGAAGACCATCTTCCGCGATTATCCCAACGGCACCGTCACCATCGAAGGCCACGCAGACGAACGCGGCTCCGCCGAATATAACCTCGGCCTCGGTGACCGCCGCGCCATCGCCGCCAAGGAATTCCTCGTTCAACTCGGTGTCTCCGCTGACCGTCTCCGTACTCTTAGCTACGGTAAGGAACGGCCGCAGTGTACCGACAACAGCGAAACCTGCTGGCAGAAAAACCGCCGCGCCCACTTCACCGGGCAGTAATGTCCGCCAACCGCTAACCATCCACGGGGACGAAGCTCGCTTCGTCCCCGTTTTGTTAGGCCACGATCCTATGAAGCACTACCTAACCCTCCTCCCCATTCTCTTTCTCTCCGCCTTTCCGGCCTTTTCCCAAAAGGAAAAAATCGCCGAAATCCAGCGCGACGTCCTGCTCATGCAGGATCAGATCCGCTCGCTCCAGCGCTCTCAGGACGAGAAGATGGCGGCACTCCAAGTCCTCGTTCAACAGATTCTCGACTCCGCCAACAAGGCCAATACCGCCGTCGCCGTCCTCGATTCCGCCATGCGCGACCGCCTGAAAGAACAGGAAAAACTCCTCGTCGCCCCCATCGCCGGCGTCGGCGCCAAAGTCGACACCATGGCCAATGATTTCGCCGGTGTGCGCGAATCGGTCACCGATCTTTCCTCCCGCATGGGCAAGCTCCAAAATCAAATCGCCGATATCAACAGCGCTATCAAGATCCTCGCCGCTCCCCCCACCCCGCCGCCTTCCGCCGTACCGCCCGCCAACCCCAACGCTCCGCCCGCCGGCGTCTCCGCCGAGACTCTCTACAACGGCGCCATGCGCGATAAATCCGCCGGTAATTCCGACCTCGCCATTGAGCAGTTCCAGAACTACCTGAAGT
>CAMDKT010000071.1 GCA_945900935.1 Candidatus Sulfopaludibacter sp. SbA3
CGCCGAGTTCCTCCCAGCCTCAATCGTTGTGCCGATGCGCCGTCTGCGGTCGGCAGAGTTCATGGATTGATCCCTTCCCGGTCGTCCCGCACCGATACCGGTCGGCGGGGCGTTCAAAAAAATACGTTTTTAGATGATCGCTAACACCCATAGGTCAACATTGCGCGACAAGGTAGGGCAAAACCCGACCGCATTCCGCAGAGATTATCGGAAGAAGCAACAGGTCGTTAGGTCGGATATTCCGTTGTTGGCAAGTGCGGGCCGACGTACCCAATCTCGACGCTCCTTGCGTTGCGATCCAAAAAGAGATGGACCCGATGGCTCCTATCAACCCAAACATGATCTTCAAAGACCCTTGTTGGGCCATCATGCCCACGAAATATACGCTCGTTGCCGTAGCGTTTCATTGTTCTTGAAGTCTCTTTCTTGATCTCGCTGCGCCCATCAGGAAACTGGTGGCTCGCGGACGTTCGCCACACCTTCGCTCTAGAGTCGAGTTCAACCAACCGGGTGAACATCAGAGGCATGAGCGTACCGCTGAATTGTTCGACTTGGCCCTTTACATCCAAACCGAATAGCAGGTGAGGAAACACGCGCTCTTTCAGCCACCAGAAGGAACGGGCAGTTAGCCCATTTCGAAGAAGTGCAATACGGCGCTCATTGATCGCTTCGGCATGGGCAGGCTCTGCTACATGATCAAACAAATAGGTCTTGGATCCAGAGACAAAACCCATGTGGTCAAATCGCCATAAATCGCATCGAAGCAGTCCTATAAGTGTGAAATTCATCGTCGCGCAAATGATGGCGTCTGTGCCAGCGGCCTTAACGCTGGCGAAAGTTTGCTCGTAGCCCATGGCAGGGTGCTCGGGCTCCAAGCGCAAGATCGCGTCGATAACATCATCTTCAAGGGCGGAGTCTGCAGGAACGGAGTGGTTCAAGGAATCGAAAAACGCCGCTAAGTCGTGATCCGCTGTCCCATAGAAATCGTGCGCCAACTGACCCAACGTTATAGGAGAGGCAGAACCCTCCTGGACTAAAGGTTGAAGCCACGGGTCCACGTTCAGCCGCAATGATGGCAGGCGGCCTGTTTCGGGTTCCATCTGAGCCAACCCGCGCAACAAGGCTGCGAGATGAACGCGGGCTGTTTCAACTTCTAAATATGGCTCTGCCAGCGAAGCACTATTAAGAACGTAGTCACTCATCAGAGTTTGCTGCTCTTGGGTCGTACCAAACTTGCCATGTTGCGCCGGTGTTGGTCGAAGAAACCCTCGGGCCAGTCACTCAGTCGTCCATCGGCGTCAATCTGCGGGGTACGGATATCGGTGGTGCTCTCGTTGCGCATGAAATAGTGGAATGCCGCGTCTTCCGGTCTGAGTATACCTTCCCGGATTGCGATTCTAACGCCGTCCATCACATGATCCGAGTGAGTCTCAACGAGGATCTGAACACCTGCGGCGGCCATCTGTGCCAAAAAAGCTCCCATCCGTGCCTGTCCACGAGGATGAAGATGTGCTTCAGGAGAATCGATGATCAATGTTTGTCCTGCGACCGCGGTGAGACCCGCTGTCAACGTCGGAAAGGCATATGTAATTCCGTATCCGACATTGGCGGGGCGCGTCCAACCCGATGTGGGACCGGATTTGATCTCCAGACGCATCTGGTTTGTGCCCGAAACGGGCAGCGCGTTAAATTCAATACCGGGGAAGAGATCCGCCGCCCATGCGTTTATCTGATGGCGGATGGTGGTTGGAGCTTGAGCGCTCCCGAGGCCTCGAGAGGGCGACGCCGGATTGTCCCCTTCTTGGTGAAACCACCACGCAGCATACTGCCCTATCGGGCCCACATCACCTACCGAATCATCAGAGACTTCCGGGATCGGGAAAAGGTCTGTATCAACCTGTCTCGACCCGCTCAGAAAGATCAAACGGTCGAGTGCGGTGAGAGTTTCCCGGCACGGCTCGTGTAGTCCGCTGGGTCGAATACCATCAAAACTAGTCGCGACGCTACTAATCGAATCGCCGGAAATGAACTCGAGCTGTGTTGCCTTGAGCGCCCGCCGGGAATCGTCGGTCACGAAGCGCCAGAGCAGTTCGGCTTCGTCAGTTTTCAGGCCCAGCGACATCTCACTTCCGCCGCAAATCCGATTGATCACATCCAGTGGTGCGCCAAGATTTACGAGAGGGCCCTGCAGGCGAAGCTCGGAAGACCGCCTTTGTGACCGAAGAGTCTGGGAGAGGAGGAGCAGCGTTTGGAGCGCCGTCGATTTACCGGCCGCGTTGAAACCCGTGAATAGTGTGAGCGGAGAAAGGGGCAGGTTAAGAAAATCAAAACACTTAAACCGTTCCATGCGCACAGCGCGGATCATCTCGTCGCCTCAGCGACGCAGGCTTCCATCTTTTCAAAGCGCGTCTTCACGCGCTTCTTGTCGTTGGTCGCATACGTAATTGCGTTATTAAAATCGCCGTCCGTTAAGAGCGTTGCGATCGAATCCTTGATTGCCTCGCCGCGGGCGGCGATAGTTTTCTCGTCCAGCCCCGAGAGCACGACCGAACAGACATCGAAGAGCGCGATGTTTAGGGCGGATCGGTCGGCGTCAATTCCAGTCCGAAGAGATTTTCGGAAGGCGTGCCGTTTGAAAAGGTTTTCATTGATCTCCATCGCCCGCTGGAATCTCGCCTCAAGGCGCTTCAGCTCTGCCTCGGGCATCTTGTTCATTGCTTCCAGTCCTTCAGCCAAAAATTTGTCCATTTCGCCAGAATAAGACTCCTTCCATCCGACGAGCGCAAAGGCGCAGAAGCGATTGACGGCCTCACGATCACGCATCGTTTTGGCTTTCAATGAGCCACCGGTCGCAGCGACAAACGCTTGGAGTTCGGCGCACCGTCTTAGGAAACGTGTCGCCTCACCGCTGTAGAGGCAATTCCGCATCTGCTGGCGCGTTAGGGGTTCGCCGCTATTTACGCGTTCAAATATGTCAAGTTTCGCACGCTCCGGGGCTTTGGAGTCCAGAATATACAGGGTGAGTTGGGTGTCCTCAACGCGCTCCTGTAGTTTCAGTTCAAGATCCTTGAAAAACTTGCCTTCTAGGGGATGCGGCCGATCCTCGTCCGCTTTCGCAAACGACAGCTTCAGTTTGTTGTCAAGAAAGCGCTGGAAGGTGGAAATCCGCTGGAGGCCATCCACTACGACGATCCGGCCGTCCATTGCCTCCGCCACGTAAAGAACTGGCAGCGGAATCCGCATGAGGCAGGACTCGATCAACCGGGATTGCTTGTCATCTTTCCAAACAAAGTCACGTTGAAACTCTGGGTTCAGATCGTAGCGCTTCGCGCGAATTCGCTTAACGACTTCGCCCACTGTGCGTTGGTCCGTCCTGACAAAAACTGCGTCGAGAGGATACTCGCCCCACCCGGCTGAGTGGATTGTGTCTAAGCCTTCCGGTTCACCGTCCAGGCTTGACGTTGGGTTGAGCCCCAAATCTCCACGAAAAACGGTGCGCAACGCTTCCAGTTGAACTTCATCGGGGAACGTTTTCGAGTTTTCCCAGAGCGAAATCGTCGTCTGCGAGACGCCGACGCGCCGTCCCAGTTCAGCTTGGGTTAATCCCACCCTAATCCGTGATCCCAGTAGATCTATTTCCGTTCCGATTTCGTCTTTCAACTGCCGCCCATCCTGATTTCAGTCTATGCTAAAGCGCGAGCCGAATGGCTTCGACCGCAGACAGAATACGATCAACGGCGCAGCGTAGAGCTAACGCCGTTACGGTTCCCAAACGGCGTTCTGGGAAATTGCAATCAATCGGGAGGCCTAGACGGGAGCGCTCGCGGCCGAGCTCACTCTGGCGACGCGCTTATTTTAACGCCTATGGGAGCCCCTTGGACCGTACCCGCATACCGGGCAAACTGCCTCCTGCGGGAGCCCATGCCGCCATTCCGGCCGGGCACCGATCGTTATCGAGCGATTACAAAGCGGGCAAACCATTGACCCCGCACCGGCGTTTGCATAGACTGGCGTCATGCGCTGGATTTGGCTGCTGGCTATTGCCGGATGGGGGGCCGCCGTGGAACCGCCGGGAATCGTGCTGGCCGGACCGGGAGCCGGGCAGCAATTGGTCGTTTCGGGCGGTGCGTGTTCGTTGGTTTCTTCGAATGTGGCGGTGGCGGTCGTGGAAGGCCGGCGCGTGGTGGGGAAGGCTCCCGGTGTCGCCGAGGTTCGCTGCGGCGGTGTGCCGGTCCGCGTCGAAGTGCGGAATCAGCCGACACAACATTTGGAGCCGCGGTTTTCGCCCGACGTTGTTTCGATATTGACGATCAAGGGTTGCAATGGGTCGGGGTGCCATGGGTCGCCGGCGGGCCAGAACGGGTTCAAGCTTTCGCTGTTTGGCTATGACGTGGAGGCCGATCATGCGATGGTTCTGAAGCGAGCGAATTTGACGGATCCGGAAAAGAGTCCGCTGCTGCGGAAACCGCTGTTCGATACGCCGCATGGCGGCGGCCGGCTGATGACACATGAGTCTGAAGAGTACAAGACGCTGCTGGCTTGGTTGCGGCAGGGCGCCAGGATTGATTCGCGCGGGGCACGGTTGATACGGCTGGAGATGTATCCGCAGGAGGCCGTGCTGACGGGGGGCGCGCTACAACCCATCGCGGTGATCGGCCGCCTGAGCGATGGGACCACGCGGGATATGACCCGGGAGGTCCGGTTTTCGTCTGGGGATGAGAGTGTGGCGAAGATAGCGGGTGGCGCCGTCCGTGCGGAAGCGCGTGGGATGACGACGGTACTGGCGCGCGGTATGGGGCAGGTGGCGGCGATGCGCGTGGGGGTGACGGCTGGGGGGCGGAGTGTTGGAACGTTCGGGGCGAATAACTTTGTGGACGAGTTGGTGGGGGCCCGGCTCCGCGTCATGAATGTAGCGGCGGCGCCGTTGACCGCCGATTCGGAGTTTCTGCGGCGCGTGTTTTTGGACACGATTGGACGTCCGCCGCTGCCGGAGGAGACACGTTCGTTTTTGGCGAAGCCCGATCGGGCGGCGCTGATTGATTCGCTTCTCAACCGGAAAGAATATGCTTCCTTCTGGACCGTAAAGTTCGAGGACTGGTTCCGAAATCACCAGCAGAACTCCCAAGGCCGGGCGATGGGGACATTCAAAGAGTGGATCCGGGATTCGCTGGCCGAGGACCGGCCGTATGACCAGTTCGTGCGGGAGATTTTGACCAGCGAGGGCGATTCGTTTCTGGTTCCGGCGACGGCGTTCTGGGCTCCGGCGACGGATTTCATGCTGAAGAAGTTCGAAATCAATCGAGCGGTGCCGACCGTGACGCGGCTGTTTCTGGGCGTGAGGCTGGAGTGCGCGGAGTGTCATAACCATCCGCTGGAGAATTTCACGCAGGACGATTTTTACGGGCTGGCGGCCTTCTTCGCGCGGATGCGGGTGAAGCATGGGATGGGGGAGTACCGCCGGACCTGGTATTTGGAGGATGAGGGTGAGGTGGATCATCCAGTGACGAAGAAGCCGGTGGCTCCGAAGTTGCTGGGCGCGGCGGTGGTGGCGGATGGCGAAGGCGACCGGCGGGCGGCGCTGGCTTCGTGGATCACCGCGCCTGACAATCCGTATTTTGCGCGCGCGATCGTGAACCGGATTTGGCACGAGTATTTTCAGACCGGCATTGTGGAGCCGTTTGATGATTTGCGGGCGAGCAATCCGCCCGCCAATCCGGAACTGCTCGACGCGTTGGCGGCGCACTTTGTAAAGAGCGGGTTCCGGCTGAAGGAGCTGCACCGGGTGATTTTGAATTCACGAACGTATCAGTTGTCGTCGCGGCCGGGCGGGGATGCACCGCCAGCATTGGAGCGGCTGCTGTTTGCGAGGTATCAGCCGCGCAAGGTTCCGGCGGAAGTTCTGCTCGATGCGTTGTCGCAGGTGGCGGGCGTACCGCATTCCTATACCAATCATCCGAAGGGCACGCGAGCGATGGATGTATATATGCCGGATCAGCCGGACGCGTTTCTGACAACGTTCGGCTTCCCGCGGCGGGACATATTGTGCGAGCGCGCTGGAGCGCCGACGCTCAGCCAGACGCTGCACCTGATGAACGGGAAGACGATTCAGGCTAAGGTGGAAGATAAAGAGAACATCTTGGGCGAATGGGAGAATTTGCCGGATGGAGACGTGGTGACGGCGCTGTACGAGCGAGCGTTTGCCCGGCGGCCGAATGAGCGCGAACTCGGGATGGGTGTGGAGTTTTTGGCCAATGGCGCAACCCGGCGCAAGGCGCTGGAAGGGCTGTTGTGGGCGACGCTCGTTTCGAAAGAATTTCAGTTGAACTATTGAGGGGATGGAAGCAATGACCGTATCGAATCGCCGTGATTTTCTCCGCCTGGGCTCGCTGGGTTTTGGCGGGCTGCACCTGCGCCGCCTGCTGGCCGCGGAGCAAGGCGGGAGCGAGCGGGCGTGCATTGTCATTTTTCAAAATGGCGGAGCCAGCCAGTTGGACTTTTTCGACCCCAAGCCCGAAGCGCCGCACGATGTGCGCGGGAGTTTTGGCTCGGTGCCGACAGCCGTTCCGGGTGTGCATTTTTCGGGGCTGCTGCCGCGCACGGCAAAGGCGTTTTCGAAGTTCGCGGTCATTCGTTCCATGCACTCCGATGAGGCCATTCATGAGCGTGCCCGCCAGTACATTTTCAGTGGGACAAAACCGCGGAACGATTTGCTGCATCCCAGCTACGGCGCCGTGCTTTCCAAGGAGTGGGGCGCGCGGAACGGGCTGCCGCCATTCGTTGTGATTCCGGATAAGGATCTGTCGGCGGAGGCGGGATTTTTAGGGCCGGCTCACGATCCGTTCATCACCGGCGACCCGAATGCGAAAGGGTTCGCCGTGAAAGATTTGACGCTGCCCGCGGGAGTGACGGACGATGAGTCGCGGGCGCGCAGGGCACACCTGGCTAAAATGGATGCGGAGTTTGCGCGCATCACATCTTCGCCGCTGTTGAGGGATATGGATGAGTTTTCAGCGAAGGCGATGGATTTGATCGCGTCGCCGGCCGCGCGGAAGGCGTTTGACATTCACGCCGAGACCGATAAGTTGCGGGATGCGTATGGACGGACCGGCGTCGGGCAGGGCTGTCTGCTCGCGCGGCGCTTAATAGAATCCGGCACGCGGCTGGCGACCGTTTTCCATGGCGGTTACGACACGCATCGGGAGCACGAGAAGGGCGCGAAGAAGATCACCACGGATTTCGATCAGGCGTTCCCGTCGTTGCTGGAGGATCTGGAACAGCGCGGACTGTTGGCGACCACGTTAGTGCTCGTTATTGGCGACTTTGGCCGGACCCCGAAACTGAATTTTTCTGGCGGGCGCGACCATTGGCCGCGTGGATTCTCGGTAGCGCTCGCCGGGGCGGGAATTCGTGGCGGGGCAGTGATCGGCCGGAGCGACGCCCATGCGGGCGAGCCGGCGGAGAGGCCCGTGACGATTGAAGACCTGGGCGCGACGGTGTATCAGGCGCTGGGGATTGACACGCGTAAGGAGTACCACGCGAATGGCCGGCCGGTACGGATTAACAAAGACGGCGTGCCGGTGAAGGAATTGTTCGGGTGATTGGAAGGGCCTTTTGGGCGATGGCGGTGTGCGGTTTAGCGGCGGACTTTGAGCCCGCGACGCTGACACGTTTGCACCCGCTGGGCGGGCGCGCGGGCAGTGTTGTCGAGGTGGAGATCCTGGGGACGAAGCTCGCTACGGCGACGGGCGTAGAGTTCGACGGCAAGGATTTGGTTTGGGAGCAAACAACGGAGCGCGCGGAGGGGCGAGTGCGAGGGCTGGTCTCCATCGCCCCGGGGGCGGCGCTTGGCGGGCACATGTTGCGGGTAATGACTTCGCAGGGGCCAACTCCGTCGCTCGTCTTCAACGTGGGACAGTTTCCGTCGTTCGTGGAGGGGGAACAGCGCGCGGTGCCGTCGTTGCCGGTGGAGATTTATGGCCGCCTGGAAGGGGCGGCCGACATTGATACGTATTGGTTTTCCGTGGGTGCGGGGGAGCGGTGGTTGTTTGATTTTCAAGCGATGGAGGCGGGCGCGGCGGTGGAGGCGCGGATGATCCTGCTGGACCGAAACGGTGAGCGGATAGCGTTCAACGACGACCGCGATGACTACGATGAGAATCCGCTCATCGAACACACCTTTACCGCCGGTGGCGTTTACGGAGTTCGGTTGGACCAATATCGGGGCCCGCGCGGATTTACGTTTGGGAAGAATAATGCGTATCTGTTGCGGATAGCGCAATTGCCGCGCGTGCGTGCGGTGGCGCCATTGGGTGCGCGGCGCGGTTCGGCGGCGCGGTTCCGCCTGATGGGGTCTGGGCTGGCAAGTGTTACCAAGGTGTATTTGACGGAGTTGCGACGGGGCGAGTATGCGCGGATGACGTATCCGTACACGATGCCGATTCGGTTTCGGGAAGATCCGGCGGCGAATCCGCGGATCGATGGGACGGTTGTATCGGCGAGTGAAGGGCGAGTGGAGGCGTCGTTCGCCATACCCGCAGGGGCGTCGCTTGGGTTGTGGAAGCTGTGGGTAGCGGGGGCTAGCGGCGTGGCGGAGGGGCCGCGCGTAGAGATTGACGATGTTGTTGAGATCTCCGAGGGCGGGACGTTGCCGTCTTCATTTCCGTTTGCGGTGAATGGCGTACTGAGCCAACCGCGCGAGTGGGACACGTATTCGATAGCCGCGAAGGCGGGGGTGCCGATTTATGTGTCGACGCTGTCGGCGCAACTGGGCGGACCGCACCTGGATACCGTGTTGACACTGCTGGACACGAAGGGAAAAAAGTTGGCGGAGAATGACGACGTTGTGGCCGGTTGGGGCGGATTGCTCGGCAACCCTGACAGCAGTCTGTTTTTCACTCCGGCCGTCGATGAGACCTTACAGTTGGTGGTTCGGGACCGCCTGAAACGCGGAGGAGAGTTGTATCCGTACCGCTTACGGTTTGCCTCGCGGCGACCGGGCTTTCAGTTGTTCACGACGCCGGAGAACCTGACGGTGAAGCGCGGCGGAACCGCCGTGTTGAAGGTGCATCTGGTCCGCGAGATGGGTTTCGCCGGGGAGGTGGAGGTCTGGGTGACTGGAGTGGAGGGGCTGCATGGGAAGTTCCGGACGGACCAGTTATTTGAACCGAACGCCGACGGCGCCGATATGTTAATTCCGCAGATGGAATTTCGGGTTTCGGGGTTGGATACGGCGGGCGTGGTGCCGCTGCGTGTGGGGGGGAAGGCGGCGGATGGGACGGTGGTCGAAGGGCACACGGCGACGATGATCGGGCCGATTTACCAGGGGGATTGGAATTTTTTTCGGCGGCCGGTCGCCGGCATTACGCTGACGGTGGTGGAGTAGGGCCTCGGTTGCGTACCCCATGCCGAATGTGATCCAATTGAAACGGTCTTTTTAAGCTGAACATGAATTTCAAAAAACTCTTCCTGACGAGCGTACTCGCCGTCGCCGCTTGGTCGCAAGACACTCGCGGGAAAATCCAGGGCCGTGTCACCGACGCTTCCGATGCCGTTGTCGTTGGTGCCGGGGTGACGCTTCTCAACAACAATACCGGCGTCTCCGCCAAGGCGCAGACCAGCCCTAATGGCCAATACCTTTTCGACTTCATCATTCCCGGTACTTATACCGTGACCGTCGAAAACGCCGGCTTTAACAAGTTCATCCAGAAGAACATCCTCGTCCAGGCCCGCGCCGACGTCACGATCGACGCCCGTCTGCAAACCGGTTCCACCACGGAATCCATCACCGTCGAATCGGCCGCGGTTGCCGTGCAGTTCAACAACTCCTCCATGGGCTTGACCATCGATACCAGGATGACCAACAACCTGCCCATCATCCATCGCAACCCCTTCCTGTTGGCATCGCTCAACCCGTCCGTCGTAGTGCGCGCCACCACCGAGCAGAGCCCCTTCCACCACTGGGCCGCCTCCCAACTCGACGTCGGCGGCAACACCTCAACTAAGAACGACATCATTCTCGATGGCTCCCCTTCCATGACCGGCCAAAAGTCCTCCTACACGCCCCCCATGGACGCCGTCAGCGAAGTGAACCTGCAGCAGAATGCCGTTGACGCCGAATTCGGCCACTCCGCCGGGGGCGTCCTCAGCGTCTCCATGAAGTCCGGCACCAACGATCTCAAAGGGACTGTCTACTACCTCGGCCGCAATCCGGCTCTCAACGCCCTCGCTGATCGCATCACCCGCCGCGCCAACCTCACCCGTCAGCACGTCTGGGGCTCCACCGTCGGGCTCCCCATTATCAAGAATAAACTCTTCACCTTCGCCTCCTACGAAGCTTGGCGCACCATCGATCCGCGCTCGGCCCAGTTCACCCTCCCCACTGACGCTGAGCGCACCGGCGACTTCTCGCGCTCGCTCAACACCGCCGGCGCCCAACGCACCATCTATGACCCATGGACGACCCAGGTCAACAACAACGTCGTCTCCCGCGCCCCCTTCGCCGGTAACATCATCCCGGCATCCCGCATCGATCCTACCGGCAAAATCATCGTCGGCGATCTCTGGAAAAGCAATAACGCCGGCACCGGCCCCACAGGCCTCAACAACTTCCAGGCCGGTTTCGGTAACAACATCCGCTACTGGAACTTCTCTGATCGCGTTGACTACAACGTCTCCGACAAATTGAAGGTCTTCGGCCGCTTCAACGTCTTCCGCACTTACATCGAGCAGAGCGACTACACCGGCGGTTCCCCCGCCCTTCAGGTTGATGGCTCCAAACGCCACTCCCGCAGCTTCTCCGGCGATGCCGTCTACGCCATCAATGCCTCCACCGTCTTTAATATTCGTGGCGCCTACAACTCCATCGTCGACTCCTTCGGCGTTCCTTCAGCCACCCTCAAGGATCTCGAGCGCCTCTGGCCCGCCAACCCCTGGTTAAAACCCTACCTCGCCGATCTCCCTGATCTCTACTACCCCGCCATCAACGTCACTCAGGGTTCCACCACCAACCTCGGCCGCGGCAACTACTGGTTCCAGGAGCCCAACTCCTACAACATCGAATCCAAGATGTCTAAGAACTCCGGCAAGCACTATTACAAGTTCGGCGGCGAATACCGCCGGGAAAACGTGAACGCCTTTCGCCCCCGCTTCGCCACGTTCAACATTAACGCCGCTCTCACCAACGCGACCTTCAACGTTCCCAATCTCGCCACCTCCGGTGACGGCTGGGCCACGCTGCTGCTCGGCGCCCTGGATGGCAACTCCAGCGCCGCCTCCATTCCCCTGCAGCGTCCCCGCGTGAATATGACCGGCCTCTTCTTCCACGATGACTACAAGATCACGCAGAAGCTGTCCCTCAATCTCGGACTGCGCTACGAATACTTCGGCGCCATGACCGATCCCGAAAATCGCATCTCACGCTTTCTCGATCTCACCGTGCCCATTCCTGAGTTCCAGGGAGCCAACTCCCCCCGCCTGCCCGCCGCCGCCACCGCGCTCCGCACTTCGGCCCCAGTCTACAACGGCGCCTGGCTATTCGCCGACGGTAATAACCGCAACTCCTGGAAGGCGCCCAAAGGGCTCTTCATGCCTCGCCTCGGTATGGCTTACCGGGTCAATGACAAAACCGCCATTCGCGTCGGCTTTGCCCGCTACATCATTCCGTCCACCCTCACCGACGGCTTGAATATCCTCGGCTCCGTACCCTACCCCGGCTTCGATGCCCAAACCGACACCATCGGCAACATTCAAGGCGTTCCCCAACAACGCATCTCCAACCCCTTCCCAGGTGGCCTCGTCCAGGTCGTCGGCAAAACCCTCGGCAGCTATACCGGCCTCGGCGGAACCCCCACCTGGTACCAGCAGAACTTCAAACCCGGCGTCAATGACCGCATCAACTTCAGCGTCCAGCGGACGCTTCCCGGCAACATCCTCGCCGACATCACCTGGTTCATGAACTTCGGCCGCGATCTGCCGTATAACTACGACATCAATCAGGTCGATCCCCGCATCGGCTTCCAGGTCCAGAACGCCGTCAACGCCAGCGTTCCCAATCCCTTCTTCAATGTTCTCCCGGCCACCAAAATGCCCGGTACTCTCCGAACCCAGGCCAATGTCCCCGTCAGCCAGCTCCTCCGGCCCTATCCGCAGTATCAGAGCATGGTCGAGACCATCCGCTCCGGCGGTGAAAACCGCTACCGCGCGCTTCAAATGCAGTTCCAGCGCCCGTTCGTCAACGGCTTCAATTTTGTCGTCGGATACAACTACAACCGGGAACGCAACTTGCAGTTCTATGACAACGTTGACAATTTTACGCAGAACTTCACCTGGCTGCCCGCCGCCAATGCCCGTCACCGCGTAACCGGTGCCGCCATCTATGAAATCCCCTTCGGCAGAGGCCGTAAGTTCATGTCCGCCGCTCCCCGCGCCGTCGACGCCATCCTCGGCGGCTGGGCCACCAGCGGATTAATGACCTACAACACCGGCCTCTACCTCCGCTTCGGCGGCGCTCTCGTCTCCGGTGACCCCGGCGTCGATTCGCCCACCAAAGGCCGCTGGTTCAACACCGACGCGTTCAAGCCGCTCCCCGCCTTCACGCGCCGTACCAACCCCATTCAGTACGATAACGTCAAGGGTACCAACACCTTCAACGCCGACGTGACGTTGAACAAAATGTTCCCCATCACCGAGCGCGTCAGATTCGAAGTGCGCCTCGAAGCGTACAATGTGGCCAATGCCTTCTTCGGAGCCGATCCGGCCACCGACCCCAACAATGCCGCAACTTTTGGTAGGATCCTCTCCCAACGCAACGGTGTCTTCGGACGCCAAATGCAGTTCACGGGCCGGTTCTATTTCTAAAGTTGTATTAATAATCCTGCTGGCCACTAGCCCGGCAGGCCTCCGCGCCAACGATCACGTCGGCGCGGAGGCTTGCCGGGCTTGCCATTTGCCCCAGTACACCGCCCAGTCCAAAACCGGCCACGCCACCGCGCTGGCTCGAAGCGGCGAGACATGGAACTTCGGCTCCGGCCTTCAAGCCATCACTCCCGTTTCCCGGCTTTCCGCCGAGATATACAAAGAGCACGGCATGACCAAATACACCCGGACCAAGCGCGCCGCGCTAACCCCCGGACACAAGGACTCGGCTGGCGTCCCCTACCGCGTCTACGACCCCGGCGCCCAGATCCTGAAATGTTTCCAGTGCCACTCCACCGGCCCCCTGAGCCTGACTCCGGCGCAAGGCATCCAGCCCAAGGAACTCGGCGTCAAATGCGAGTCCTGCCACGGCCCCGGCGGCGACCATGCGAAGGCGCCCGCCAAGGCCAACATCTTCCAGCCCAAAATGCTGAACGGAACCGGGATCAACGAACTCTGCGGCGACTGCCACCGCCAGCCGCCCAAGCCCGGCGAGGATACGAACTGGACTGACCCCTGGAACGCCCGCCACCAACCGCTGTCGTTTTCCCAAAGCGCCTGTTTCCGCGAAAGCCAAGGCCGCCTTACGTGCCTGACGTGCCACGACCCCCACGGCGCTAGCCCTGTGCGCCAGGACGCCTGCCAGGACTGCCACAAAGCGCCCCGCCATACGCGGCCGGTGGCCAAGGCGCAGAGCTGCACCGGATGCCACATGCCCCTCGTCAAGCCCTCGGCGGACTTGCAGTTCGCCAACCACTGGATCGGCATCTACGCACCCGGCAACGCCCTGATGCCCAAATCGCGCTAGCCCCGCCGCCGGACCTCGTATAAAATAGGGGGTAGCATGCACTCCCGTAGAAACTTTTTGGGCAACGTGGCCACCGGACTGGCCGCCGTCGCACAGCCGTCTGGGCGCGTCCTCGGCGCCAATGACAGGATTCGAGTCGGCATCATCGGGCCCGGCGCCCGCGGCATGGAACTGGTCCATCAGGCGATGCTCTGTCCGCAAGTCGATATGGCCGCCTTCTGCGACGTCTACACCGCGCGCCTGGAGGCCGGCAAGAAGGTCGCCCCCGGTGCCAAAACCTACATGGACTACCGCTACATGCTCGACGACAAGTCCATCGACGCGGTCCTGATCGCCACGCCCCAACACCTCCACAAGGAGCATTTTGTCGCCACCATCGAGGCTGGGAAACACATCTACCAGGAGAAGACCATGGCGTTCAATCCGGAACACGCCAAGGCCATGCGGGCGGCCTATGACAAGAACCGGAAGCTGGTGGTCGGCATCGGCCATCAACATGTCTCGACCGGCATGGTGGAGGACGCCCGTGCGTGGCTGAAGGAAGGCGGGATGGGCAAGATCACCGCCATCGTCGCCGACCATTGGCGCAATTCCCCGGTTGGCAAGCCGCAATGGGCGCGCCCGGTTTATCCGGACATGACCACCGAAAATATCCTCTGGAACAAGTTCCTGGGCGACGCCCCGAAACGCGACTTCGATCCCAACCGCTACATCAACTGGCGGTTTTTCTGGGACT
>CAMDKT010000072.1 GCA_945900935.1 Candidatus Sulfopaludibacter sp. SbA3
GACTCTCTGCGATTAGTAGATGCCGAATCCCAGCGAGGAGTCGTCCCCTCGCCTGAATTTCTCCGCGGCGATTTCGCACGCGCCACCGACTCCTTCGGCCGGCCAATCCGCATCACGGACACGCTGAGCCGCGCTCCGTTTCCCAATAATCAAATCCCCGCAAGCCGTCTCGATCCGGTAGCGGCCAAACTCGGCAGCTATTTCCCGATTTCGAACTTGACCGCTGGTGGCCCATATAACTACGTCGCCCAGGGCGACGGCACCAACGAGTTCAACAATTTCGGCGTCAAAGTGGATCACAACGCCAGTGCGAAAGACCGCTTCACGGTGAGCACATTCTGGCAACCAACGACAGTCTGGGACCCCGTCACTGCCGGCAAATCCCCACTGCCTTTTTTCGGCGGCGCCAACCGCACGCTGAACCTCCTGACCTATGTGAAGTACCTCCGGACAATCACCCCGGCAATGTTCCTGGAGACCAGCGCTAACTTCTCCCGCAGAACCAATCGCGAAGTATGGCCTCACAGCGGGGAGAAGGACTGGGCAAAGGAGTCCGGCTTCGTCGGAGGAATCACAAACCCGGTTGCCGCCGGGCTGCCGTTCCTGACCATTACCGGGTACATCCCCTTGGGCGCCAACAACACGATCCCGAAAATCTGGGCGTTCAATAACTATCAATATGCCGGCAGTTTGACTTGGATCAAGGGTATGCACTCTGTTGAAAATCATCCCGGCTGACCGAGGGTCGGCGCTTGGGGAATAACGGCTGTAAGTGTCACTTGGTATCCGAGTTTGCGTAAGGCTTGCGTGAGTTTTTGAGCGCGGCGCTTCTTTGCTTGCGGGGTCGTTTCGTTTCCCTGCTCGATGTAGGTGATTCCGTCGTGGAGGATCTTCCAAACCAAGCGGCACAGCCGGTGGGCGACGGCCCAGATCGCCCCATTGTAGCCGAGGCGGGGCTTGAGCCTATGGAACACATTCTGGAAGTGACAACCCTTTTTCTTGATGGCCGCCTGCGCCGCCTGAGTAAGGATCCGTCGTAGAAACTGGTTCCCCTTTGGAGATCGGGAACTGTTGTTGTGTTCGGCGCTCTCGTTGCTTCCCGGAATGGTCCCCACCCAGGAGGCGAACTGCCCCGCCGAGGGAAACGCTTTGGCGTCCACGCCCACTTCGGCGATAATCTGTTGCGCCGAGTCCACTCCTAGTCCTGGTGTTTCGGCCAACCGGATAACCGCCGCTTGGTGCTTCTTCAGCGTATCGGCCACGAGCTGATTGAGTTTGTCGATCTGGCGGTCCAGCAACTGCAGCCGTTCCAGATACAGCTTCAGAATCTCCAAATGCATCGGCTCGGGTCGTCCCGTGAGCGCATCCACGAGTTCCGCCTTAGTGCACTTCAGCCGGTCGTCGCCCAGTTCGGCCAGCTTCACTGGATCGGTCTGTCCCTCCGCCAGCGCCGCCAGTATCCGCCGGCCGCTGGCTCCCAACAGATCGCTGATCACACTGGATAACTTAATCCGCGCTTCTTCCAGCAGCGCTTCCAGTTGATTCTGCAGCCGCACACGGTCGCGCACCAGTTGCAGTTTGCTGCGCGTCATTGTCCGCCAAACGCGCTGCTCGGCATCCGGCACGAAACTTAATGTAAGCTCCTTGGCCACCAAACGCCGCGCCAGCCGCTTGGCGTCGCCAAAGTCGTTCTTCCGCCCTTTCGGGGCTTTGTTGGAAAACGCCTGCGCCAGATGTAACTGCTTGAAGTGCGGCTCCAGGTCCATCCATATCGGCTTCCAGTACTGCGCCGTGGACTCCATAACTACCTGTTCGGCGCCGCGCTCCTGGAGCCAGGCCACTACATGGGCCCGCTCGCTGGCTCCGCTACCGAATCGTCTCCCTTCGTACTCGATCCGTTGGTCCGTACCGCCCTCGACGACCGTCTCGGACACAGTCGCCACCACCACTATCAAAACCTTCTTGTGTATATCGATTGCTCCCACTTTTTGAGACATACTCCTCATTTCTGCGAGGAAGTGGCAGAACACGCGATTAGAAAAACAACACACTGTTACGCGCTTACGGCCCTCCGCGAAGAAGGCCGACGTCGCAAAGATTGGTTCAAAACGCGCGTTCCGGATCATTCTCCCTAACGGCTTCAACATATCCAGAGTGCTTCCGACCTCTCCCATTCCTCGCGCTTGGTAGGCTAACACCCCTTCGACCCCATTTTCATCACCATTGGTGGGCCGCAGGCCCATGGCCCCTCCCTGAAGTTCGGCGCTGACTTCCTCCGCATGCAGTACTTCTCCCGAAACTATGGCGACACCCGTGGCCGCGCGAACTTCCTCGGCCGGTTCACGGGCGACCCGATGGCCGATTTTGTTCTCGGGTGGGCCGATACCACGCGACGTCAACTCGACGGATCGGGCCCTTATCATCTCGTCTCGAACTACTCCGCCTTCGTGCAGGATGACTTCAAGGTGACGCCGTCCCTCACGCTCAATCTCGGATTGCGCTACGACGTCATGAAGCCGCCGAAGGAAAAGTCGGGCGCCTGGGCCGTCTTTCTCCCTTCCCTTGGCAAAGTCGTCACCGCCGGCACCGGCAACCTATCGCAGTCCGAATTCGATCAGCGGATTTCGTCCGTCGGACTCGCGCCCTACGTCGTGAAGGCGTCCAGTGTCGGACTCCCCGCGACGATTACACAAACCGACTGGACCAATTTCGCCCCCAGGTTTGGCTTTGCCTGGCGCCCCTTCGGCACCGCGAAAACCGTCCTCCGCGGAGGGTACGGCATCTTCTACGGCACCAGTTCCTTGTATAGGCTGGACAACTATACCGACACCTATCCATTCACAATCACCGAAACGTACAGCCGCGTGACCACCGATCCTACGGCACTCACGCTGTCAAATCCGTTCCCCGCGTCCCGTCGGGGATTTTCGGGCGTAAACGGTAGCTACGCCGAACAGACTGCCACCCCAAAAACCCAATACAACCAGTCCTGGAGCCTCGCAGTGGAGCGGGAGTTCGGACACGGGACCGTCGTCGAGGCAGCCTTCGCCGGATCGAAAGGCACTCATCTCCCCCGGCGCTACGATGTGAATCAGGCCGGGCGTGACGCTTCAAACCGCGCCCTACGTCCCTACCCATTCTTCGGCGGAATTGAAATGATCAGCGACGGTTCGAATTCCATCTACAACTCCGGCCAACTCACGCTCCGCCGCCGCTTCTCGAAACACCTGTTCGTCCGCTCCACCTACACCTTCGCCAAGTCGATCGATGAAACCTCCAACACTGGCGGGTCCATCACCTACAACTTCGGTCTCGCCCAGGACTCGCGCAACCTCAAGCTGGAACGCGGGCGCTCCGATTTTGATATCGGACATACCTTTGCCGGCAGTTTCATTTGGTCGCCGAAATTCTCCAGACGCCTGCTCGCCAAGGACTGGCAAGTATCGGAAACCAGCACGATCTCCACCGGTCCTCCATTCACGCCGCGCGTGGCTAACTTCAGCTACGTGAACGGCGAAGCCAGCCGCCCGGACCGGATCCGAACGGGTGCCCTGGATTCCCCTTCCGCCGAACGCTGGTTTGACCGGACGGCATTCATCCCGGTCCCCCTCGGCGCTTATCGCTTTGGCAACTCCGGACGAAACATCCTCGATGGGCCGGGCGCCATCATCATCAACACGTCCATCTCCCGCCGCTTCCGCTTCGGCGAAAGCCGCTCCGTCCAACTCCGCGTCGAGTCGTTCAACCTGCCCAACCATCCCAACTTCAACCTGCCGGAGAACAACGTCGACATCTCCACCGCGGGCGCAATCAGCCGGGCAAAGAACAACCGCAATCTGCAGATGGGTCTTCGTTTCGAATTCTGATCCGAACGCGACGCGCCCTCGCTGGGCATATGATAGTCAGTCATATGCGACTGCTCTCTCTCCTCCTCCTCGCCTGCGGAGCCCTGTCCGCGCAGCCGGCCTTCGATCTTCTCCTCAAGGGCGGGCATCTCATCGACCCGAAAAATAAGATCAACGGCGCGAGCGACGTCGCCATCAAGGACGGCAAGATCGCCGCCATCGCCGAGTCCATTCCTCCCGCACAAGCTCGAAAAACGATTCAGCTCAACGGACTCTATGTCGTGCCCGGTTTGATCGACCTCCATGCCCATGTCTTCTCCGGCACCCAGGGCAAAGGCCTCGCCGGCGGAGACTCCAGTATCCATCCCGATAGTTTCGCCCAGCGAGTCGGCGTCACGACCCTCGTCGACGCCGGTTCCTCCAGCCGTCAGAATTTCGCCGAGTTCCGCCGTACCATCGTCGACAAGGCCAGAACGCGCGTCCTCGTTTTCCTGAACATCGGCGGCCAGGGACTGTCCGGTGACGCGAAAGAGCAGGATGTCGACAACATGGATGCAAAAGCCGCCGCGGACCTGGCCGTGGCGAACAAGGACGTCATCGTCGGCATCAAAGTAGCCCACTACACCGGGCCCGATTGGACGCCCGTCGAACGCGGCGTTCAGGCTGGCACTCTTGCCAACATCCCCGTCATGATCGACTTCGGCGCCTTCCGTCTGGAACGCAGGTTTCAGGATCTTGTCCTGAAAAAACTGCGCCCAGGCGACATCTATACCCACGCCTTCTACGCCCCGGTCCCGTACTTTGACAAAGCCGGCAAGCTCCTCCCCTACCTCCATGAAGCCCGCAAGCGCGGAGTGCTTTTCGACGTCGGTCACGGCGGCGCCGCCTTCGAATTCAAACAGGCCGCCCGCGCCGTCAAACAGGGCTTCCCTCCGGATACCATCTCCACAGATGTACACTCCGGCAGCCTCAACGCTGGCATGAAGGACATGCTGAACGTCATGTCCAAGTTCCTCAACATGGGCCTGCCTCTCGACGACGTCATCTATCGCTCCACCTGGAATGCCGCCCGTTCCATCAAGCGCGAAGAGCTCGGACATCTCTCCGGTGGCGCCGCTGCTGACATCGCCGTCCTGCGCCTCGAGCAGGGCGATTTCGGCTTCGTCGACTCCTGGGGCGCCGGTCTTCGCGGCACCCAACGAATCCTGAATGAGCTCACCCTCCGCGACGGCTTCGTCATCTACGATACAAACGGCCGCACGCGCGAAAACTGGGACAAACTCGGCGACTACCAGCCGCAGGGCGAGCCCTGGTGGGATCAAACGCGTTCCAGCGGACCGCTGCGGAATCGCCGCAAGTAATCGGAGAACCCATGGACAGCGAACTCTCCCGCCGCGCCCTCCTCGCCGTCACCGCCGCCGCCACAGCAACAACAACACCCGCAACACCCGCCCCCGAAGTCTACTCTCGCTTAGGCATCCGTCCCGTCATCAACGGCGTCGGCGTCGTCACCCGCCTCGGTGGCTCATTGATGCACCCCGAAGTCCTTAAAGCCATGTCCGAAGCCGCCCGCTGCTTCGTCCCCCTCACCGAACTTCAATCCAAAGTCGGCGCCCGCATCGCTGAGCTATGGGGTGCCGAAGCCGCCATGGTCACCAATGGCTGCGCCTCCGCCATCACCATGGGCACCGTTGCTTGCGTCGCCAACGGCGAGCCATTGATCGGTATCGAGCTTGGCGGGCTGGTAGAGATTGGGATCGAAGGCCTGTTTATAGGGCTTCCAGCCGCCCGGGGCGAAGACCGGCATGTCGAAATGGAAGACGACGCCGACCTCGTAGTCCTGCCATTTCCGTTGGGCAGCGGTGGGATGGGGGAGCGCCGGAGAGGCGGCGAACGCCGAACCGGCCGCGGCAAGCCATTGGCGGCGATTCATATTCCTAAAAAATTACCTTCAAAGCGAACTGAACAACGCGGCCCGGACTCGCGCCGCTTATCTGGCCGAACTGGACGTTACCCTGCGTGGTGCCAGGATTCGCCAGACGGGTGGCGTTAAAGGCGTTGAACAGATCGGCGCGGAACTGGAGGCGGAGGGATTCACCATGAAGCGGGAAGTTCTTGAAGAGCGATAGATCTTCGTTGTGGAAGTTGGGGCCGCGTAGGATGTTCTTGCCGGCGGTGCCGTAGTTGAAACCGGCGGGCAGAGCGAAGGCGGCAGTGTTAAACCAGCGCTGACGGTTGGGTGTGTCGATGGCAATGTCGCCGACCAGATCGGGGCGAGGCTGGACGCCGCCGCCGACGTTGGTCTGCGCCGCGTTGGAGAGGGCGGGTGTGAGGGCGCGTCCGGTTTGCAGGTTGACGATGCCGGAAACCTGCCAGCCCCCGGCCAGTTGGCTAAGGACGGCATTATCGATGGCGACCGTTTTGCCTTTGCCGATGGGGAGTTCGTAAACAAAGCTGGAAGAGAAGATGTGGCGGAGATCAAAATCGGCGACACCGTGATCCATGCCGTATTTGAAAGGTTCCGGGTAGTAGGGCTGGGTGATGTGGCAGCCTTCGGCGCCGATGTATCCGGAGCAGGCGAGATCAGTCGCCTTGGACCAGGTGTAGCTTACGAGGAACGCGAGACCCTTGGAGAAGCGCTGCTCGCCTTTGAGTTGAAGCGAGTGGTAGTCCGAGTAGCCGTCGCTGCGGTCCGTACGGAACGCGCCCATGAGAGGAAAGGGCCGGGGCTTGGTGTTAAACGCGCCGGGACCGTTCTGATAGGACTGATTAATCACGCCGCAGCATTCAAGTTTCCGGCCGGCGGAGCCGACGTAGGTGGCGGAGACGACCAGATGGTCAGAGAACTGTTGTTCCAGGGCGAGGTTCCACTGGTGCACGAAGGGGATGGGATAGTGGGGGTTGATGTGTGACCCGGTGGGATAGACCGGATTGCCGTTATCAAAGAACGGATTGGGGCGGAACGGGCTGGTGGCCATGCCGACGAATGGATTAACGAGAGTGCGATCGGGGACGTTAAGATTGAGCGGCGGCGTGCTTTGGAATTCTGAGCGTGGCCAACTGACACGTGGGCCCTGGACCCACTGCCAGCGCCCGGCGACGAGATCATACGACATGGTGTAACCGCCGCGGAGTATGGTGCGAGGGCGGACAGCATAAGCGAAACCAAGGCGGGGACCGAAGTTGTTCCAGTCCGGATCGAAGATGCCGGGGCGAACGTTTGGCCCCTGGAAGGCGACGCCCGGGATATTGACAGGAGCGGTGAGGAGCCAGCCGCCGCCACGAGGGTCGAAACTGCCCAACACGCCATCGGTCTTGAAGGCGCGGGCAAAGTCCCAGCGAAGTCCGAGCGTGACGCTCAGTTTGCGATTGAAGCGGATGGTGTCCTGAAGATAGATGCCATCGAAGGCGCCGTCGACATCGATGAGCGGATTGCCGATGGCGCGGCCGGCGGCGCTGGGGACGCCGAGCAGGAAGCTGGCGAAGGAGTCGCCGGTGGCGGCCGGAGCGGCGAGGTTCTGGGTTTGGAGTTGGTTGAAGCTGAGGGTGGGATTGATGCCGCCCGTGAAACTGCTGAAGTAGTTGAGCGAGTAGCCGGCTTTAAAGGTATGGCGGCCGAGGATGAGTTGATAATCGAGGCTGCCGGTGTGAGCATTGACCTCTTCGGGTTGATAGTTCTGGCCGACGTAGTTGCTGTAGCCGGTCATGCCGATGGAGGGGAAGAGGGAGATGGCGGGGTCGTTCAGAGGGAAGCCGGTCACGTTGTCCCAGCCGGAGGCTTTATAGAAATCGGCGAAGACAGCGGAGGCGCTGGCCTGGAAGGTGCGGGCAAATCCGTAGCGGGCGGTGATGAGGGAGGTGGCTGAGAGGCTGGAGTTCCATTCAAGCGAGAGATTGCGGGGGCCGCTGTTGGAGCCGCTGATGGGATTGTTGAGCACCGGAACGGCGCTTCCGCTCGTGTTGTCTGCCTGGAGCCAGCGGGCGGAGACGCGGTTAGCAGAGTTGAAGGAGTGATCGAGCTTGGCGAGGATGGTGTCGGTATCGTTGCGGCTGGAGGCGCCATTTAGAAAATTGTTGACGTTGCCGGGGAGAGCGAAGTTAGGGAGCGGAAGAAGATCCTTGGCGTAGAGTGCGGCGGTGGGGTTGATGCGGGAGGCGGGGATGCGATTTCCAGCAAAAGGATCGCGAAGGAATTGGTTGGCGTTGGCGGGGTTGGCGCGGGTGGTGGCGGGGTCGAAGACGGCGTTGAAACCAGTGAAATCACCAGTACGTTGATTGGGCGTGGGGAGCAGGCCCAGGCCGCTGGCGGCCTGCCGGCGGCGGAAGCCCTCGTAACTGGCGAAGAAAAAGGTCTTACCGCGGCCGTTGTAGATTTTGGGGAGAACGACCGGACCGCCAAGGCTAAAGCCGAACTGGTTCTGACGGAAGACGGGAATGGAGGGCTGGAAGGTGTTGCGGGCGTCAAGGACGTTGTTGCGAAGGTAGTTGTAAGCGGTGCCGTGGAGTTTATCGGTGCCGGACTTGGTTACGAGATTGATGAAGCCACCGGAGCCGCCGCCGAGTTCGGCGTCGGCGTTGACCGATTGAACGCGGAATTCCTGGATGGCGTCGACGGGCGGGGAGAGGACTACGTTGCCGAACGTGAGGCGAGAGATGGAGACGCCGTCGGCGACGTAGGAATTGTCGCGATTGCGCTGGCCCTGGATGGAAGGGCCGGCGCCGCTTTGGGAGGTGTCAACGGTGGAGACACCGGGGGTAAGGCCGATGAGTTGGGTGAAGTTGCGGCCGTTGAGCGGGAGGTCGAAAATGGCGCGCGTTTCGATGACGGTGCCGACGGTGGAGTTAGTGGCGTTGACAAGTGGGGCTTCGCCGGTAACGTTGACAACTTCGGTGACCTGGCCGATTTCGAGCGAGAGATTCAGGTTTGCCGATTGGTTGACCGTGAGTTGGATGGCGCGCTGGGCAGACTTGAAGCCCTTGGCCTGGACGGTGATTTCATACTCGCCGATGGGGAGGGTGAGGAAGATGAAGCGGCCGGTGACGTCAGCGGTGGACTTGAAGACGCGGTTGGTGGCGGTGTGTTTGGCGGTAACTTCGGCGTTAGGGATGGCGGAGGAGGCGGGGTCGGCAACGACACCGGAAAGGGTGGCGCTGCTGAGTTGCGCGAGTGCGGGAATCGAGGCGAGGAGAGCAGACGCGATCAGTTTCATGGATGTCTGGAAGTATACAGGCTCTAGTAGTTCTACTTCAGGGATCATGCGGCGAGGCCTTCTGATATGCTGGGCCGGTCTCATTCGTAACTCATGGCCAGGCAGGACAAGTTGGCAAGTATTCCGTATCCGGAATAATTCCCATTATTCTGGGTTCCGGATTATTCCGCATGGGTCCGGCGACCTCGCCCGCGGCGTGGTTTTTCTCATGGCGGCATACGGAATAATCAGAGGGCGGCCAAGAAGAACATCAGGTCATCTGTCGGCCGGTAGCGTTTGAATCCGATCGACGGCTCGGCCATCCTTTCGAGTGCCTCCTCCTTCGTTTTGAGATCGGCCTCGACGTAGCCGTGTGTCGTCTCGATGCTTTCGTGCCCGAGCCATAGGGCGATAATGGCAACGTCGACGCCACCCTGCAACAGGCCCATCGCGGTCGAGTGGCGGATCATGTGTGGCGTCACGTGTTTGGATCGGAGTGAGGCGCATCGGCCGCTTGCTTTCTGAACCGCCGATTGGAGGAGGTAGTCCAGCGCTTCTGCCGATAACGCCGTGCCGCGAATCGTTGGGAAGAGCACCGGCGCCGGCCTACTCTCCTGTTCCGCAATCCAGTGTTGGAGCGCTCGGCTGGTTTTCGGCCAGAGCGGGACAGTTCTCTCCTTGCGCCCTTTGCCATACAGTTGAACATACGTCGTCGAATCGAACCTGATTTGATCCTTGCTAAGGTGGATCATCTCGGACGCCCGTGCGCCGCTGTTGTACATCGTGAGCAGCAGTGTCTGGTTTCGGCGTCCCAACCAAGTGGTGGTATCCGGCGCAGATAGGACCGCCTCCATTTCTTTGGCCGTGAGATAGCCGACCAGCCGCTTTTCAGTGCGTTTGACTGGAATCGCAAGGACCTTCGTTGTAATCGCCAGACTGGCGGGATCCCGTAGAGCGACCACGCGAAAGAAGGAGCGGATCGCCGAGAGGCGAGCGTTGCGAGACTGCGGCTGATTGTCTCTTTGCTGTTCCAGATAGTCCAGAAACGCTAGGATCACGGGCGCGTCCAGGTCGGCGATTTGCAGGGCGGACGGCGCCTTACCAAGCTTGGCGTTCAGGTAATTCAGTAGGAGCCGGAACGTGTCCCTGTAGGCTGTGATCGTTCTCGGGCTCACTTGTTTGTGCATGCTGAGATGCTGTGTGAAGAAGTACTGGAGAAGATCGCCCAAGTCCGGTTTGATCATTGATGTAATGGGCCGCGATCTTCCCACCTGATCGTGTCACATTGGGACCGGCGATCAGTCGCGGTCTTTCCCTTGTACCAGTTTGCCTGCCGGAACGGCCCGGAGCGGTCAAGGGCGTGCCAGCAGGCACGGCGGGAGCGAACCCTTGACGGCGAGGACCGTTCCATAGAATCAACAGGGATGGAAAGACCGTGCGAGTTCCTGGGGCTGAATCCGGTCCGATCAGGGGGAAAGATCGCGGTCCGTTACAATTGATCATCTCCCCAGCCAGTGGCGACGGCGAACGAGTTTCCGGCGTGGAGCAGCATTTCGGGAGTGGCGGTCAGATACCAATAGCTGGCAGCCACATCGACGTGCCCCAAATAAACCGACAGGATAGGCAACTGCCGATGGACATCGACGCCTTGCTCCAACCAGGCCACGATTCTCCGAACGGCGAACGTGTGCCGGCTATGCCGAGCTCGGCATAGTCGGCACTATGCCGAGTTCCGGACTATGCCGAGTAGACCTCGACTCACTCGGTCGAATGCCTGCAAAGACGGGAGTCGCCAGAACACATGTCCTTGGCGGACTCGGCATAGTCCGGAGACTGCTACAGCTTCTTGAGGAATGCCAACAACGTGTCGTCAGGCTGATAGCGACAAGTCTTTTTACCCTCCGCCAACGGAGTCATTTTGGTCAGCGCCTTTTCCTTGAGTGCCAGATCGGCGTCAAGGTAAATCTGTGTCGTCTCGATGGACTCGTGCCCCAGCCAAAGGGCAATTACGGAACGGTCTACGCCGGCCTGCAACAACTCCATGGCAGCGGTGTGGCGAAGTACATGCGGCGTCACGCGTTTTTTTCTCAGCGTTGGGCAATTGTGTTGAGCCGTTGCCAGGTGCTTGGCCAATAGAAACTGCACGCCGTCCGCGCTGAGACGAGTTCCCCTCACGTTGGGAAAGACGATGTCCCCGGCGCCGAACCGCGGCTCCCGAAGCCACACCTTCAGAGCGCCGGCGGCCTGCTTGGCGAGTGGAGTGCATCGCTCTTTCCGCCCTTTGCCCATGCAGCGCACATGGGCGCCGGTTCCCAAGACGACATCCTCGCGGGACAGGCTGGTCATCTCAGAGAGCCGCAATCCCGTCTGAACCGCAACCAGAAGAAAGGTTCTATCTCTGCGGCCAGCCCAAGTATTCAGATCGGGCGCAGCCAGAACGGCGTCGATTTCGGGCCGGGTTAAGAATCCAATCAGCTTCTTCTCATACCGTTTCGACGGCATGGCCAGCACGCGCTGGATCAGGCCGGATTGGGCGGGCTCCTCATGCGCGGCGTAGCGGTAAAAGGAGCGGATAGCAGTCAGGCGCAGATTGCGGCTTCGCGGACTATTGGCCCGGTCCGTTTCCAATCCGTCCAGGAAAGCGCCGATCAATGATGGCTCCAGATCTGTCAAGGCAAGCGTCGAAGGAGGCTTGCGCAATCGCTTCTCGACAAACTGCAGCAACAGGCGAAACGTATCCCGGTAGGAAGCAATGGTGTGGGAACTCGCCTGGCGCTGCGCGATCAGACGCTGCGTGAAGAAACGCTCCAGTAAGCTGGGAAATCCGTTCTCATTCTTCATGCGTGATCCCCCATCTGAGTTCCAGGCGGCGCGTGGCAAGTCCCATCAGTTCGGGTTCAATGGAAAGGTACCAGTAGGTGTCTGCCACATGCCCGTGGCCGAGAAACGTAGACAGGACCGGCAGACGCCGTTCGATATCCTCGTTGGACCGATACCACTGAACCAGCGTGCGGACGGCGAATCGATGTCGAAAATCGTGGAGCCGCGGTCCCTTGCTGTCCGTCGGTCCGCGCAAGCCGATCTGCCGCGACAGATCGTAGAAAGTCCGGTGAACCGCGGAGATGTCCAGACGGCGGCCGTGGTCGTTGAGGAAAAAACAGGGAGACGATGCGCTACGCAAGAGCTCGTCGCGGCGCCGGGCGTAATCGGCCATGACGTCCCGGGCGGAAGAGTGGAGTGGAACCAATCGGGTCTTGCCGAACTTCGTTTGCCGGATGGTGAGAATGCCCTCGGGAAGATCCACGTCTTTCCGTTCCAGCTTAAGGGCCTCACTGATGCGCAGACCTCCAACCGCCAACAGTCCGAGCAGGCAGTGATAAGTCCAATGCCGCAGACCTTGGCCGGGAGAAAGCTTTAAGGCCGCTGCCAATAACTTTTGAATCTCTTCTTCTGAATACAAATAGGGGCGTGCTCGCTTGGGTCGAAACGGAAGCAGGCCGGCCGGGGGAATCTCCGTACGCGGGTCTGTCGCACTCCAGTGGCGGGCAAATACGCGGACGGAACCGAGCCGTTTCGCCCAACTGCCGGGCTGATGATGAGTGGGCTGCATCGCCCATTCCATAGCCAGTTCCGTCGTGACGTACGGCGCCGCTTTCCGCTCCAGGAACACAGCAAAGTTTCGGAGATCATCGGCCATATCGCGCAGCTTGAACCCCAAGCTGCGACGGAGGCTGATATAGTCCTCGACGGCTTGGCTCAGGGGCTTCATCGGCTGCCTCCTGGCCAAGGAAGCGCGATGGAACGAAGCGACACCAAATCCACTTTGGCGTAGATTCGAGTGGTGTCCGGACGGCGATGGCGGAGCAAGTCGCCGATCTCCGGCAAGGACGCGCCGTGTTGCAGCATCTGAGTGGCCAGGCTGTGCCGGAACAAATGGGAGCCTCGGTACGCCGACTCCACACCGGCCCTTTCGAGCGCCTTATCCACCAGCGAGCAGATCGCCACCGAGTTGGCGAAACCGGTTAGCGGCGCTTTCGTTCGAATGAACACGCGACGGCTGGAGCACAGGGGTCTGGCGGTCGAGAGATAGTTTGCAAGGGCCGCTCCCACTTCGGATGGCAAAGGCATTTGTGCGACTCGCTTTCCTTTGCCGTGCACTGTGATCAAACCGGCTTCCCAATCGATGTCATCTAACAGCAAAGCAACCACTTCGCCAGCCCGCAGGCCCAGACGCGCCAGCAGCAGCAAAAGGGCGTAGTCCCGTTTTCCGGGAACAGTCTCTCTGTCGCAGGAGTCCAAGATCTTCTGGATCTGCTCGCCAGGGAGGAATTTCGGCACCTTGGAAAGCGACCACGTGGCAATGGTTGGCACGCACGCGGATAAGTCGGTTTCGATGGCGCCGCGATGGAGCAGGTAGCGCAAAAACGACCGCAACGCGGTCACCACCAGCGGCGCGCGTTTGGAGGTGATGAGGCTGGCCTGGCGCTGTATGAACCCGGCGATATCGCTCGCGGTGATTTGGCGGCAATCGACGGCCCCTTCCGGAAAACGTTCGACCAGGAACGACCGGGCGACCGGCGTGTAGTTGATGACTGTCGCCTCAGTCAAGCTGCGTTCCTGCCGCAAGTACTGCTGAAACTGCTTTAGCGAGACTTCGATGGCGCTGGGAGGGGATGCCGATACCGGGAATGGACTGGGATCGAGCATCGTCAACAGCCGGCGCACAGCGGCGGCGTCCCCTTTGCGAACCTTGCCGCTTTGGCGCCGGTTGCGAAGAAATTGTTCGATGGTCGCCAAGCTCACATCGTCGGCGGTCAGCCCTCCGCGATCAAGCCAATGGTTGAAAAAGCCCAACACTCGTAACTGCATGAAGCCGGAGTGGGTTGCGTAGCCGTCGTCGTGCAAGCGCTGAGCGTATGCTTCCAGCGCTGCGGCCAAAGGCCCGCCTGTCACAGCCTCGAGCGTACTTGGGTTGGTGCGGTCATTAAAGAAGTAGTTGAATGGAAGTTCCATTCGTCCAGCATGCACGCCAAAGCTGGTGCGGACTATGCCGAGTCGTGTTGGCGAAAACAGGCGAAATACGGGGCCTAACGAGGTCTACTCGGCATAGTCCGGAACTCGGCATAGTGGCGAATGCAGTGTAAACTCGGCAACCGGCAACCCGTGCGAGCTGGGATCTCCGCCTTTTTAATCAACCGGCGGAATAAGCGGTTCAGGGCGGCGTAGGACAACTGCGCACCTTGCTCTGAAATAAAGTAGGCGTCGCAAAGCCCGTTGTAGCCCATTCGCGCACGCTGGTCGGAGTACTGCTGGAGCCGATCCGCCGTTGTCGAGTGG
>CAMDKT010000073.1 GCA_945900935.1 Candidatus Sulfopaludibacter sp. SbA3
GACGGTGTGGCGGCGGCAGTCCACGAACAAGACCCAAACACCTATTTGCGATATTTCGATCACCGCGAGGGCGGAAAATCTTTCCGGAAAAATATTCGACTGAAATCCCAGTGTTGTGGGCCGGGAGACTCTTCCCCCCCCGCAACATCGCCGCGTACGCCTGGGACAACGCGTCCGCCTGTTCCCGCTGGCGGGCCGACAATTCCCCGGCAAACTCGCTGACTTCATTCAAATACTTTTCGCCATCCGCATAACGCCGCTGAGTTCGCGCTACACCAAGGGCCCCGATACCCTCGGCCTGGATTTCAGAAGTTGCCAGGTTGTTCAAATCGCCAACAAGGCGGAGTTGATCCGTTTTGACAATCGCCTCACGAATGACAAGCAAAGCCCGATAGGTCTTTTCCGCTTCCGGGTATCGCCCCGTAGTTATTGCGGCACTTCGCTTTCGTCAACCAACCGGCCTTATTAAGAAAAACCTCCCAGTCCTCTGTCCGTTGCACATCTTTCAACTCCACCGCAAACAGCGGAAACAGTACCGTGATAGCAATAAAAGCGAGATACAGCAGGGCCGTTTACTCCTTATGCTTGGCTATACGAGCGAGTGCTCCTTTCGTTCTCCCGATGGGATGAGTTGCGCAAATCCGGGGCGAAACGGACGGCTTGGGCGCCGGGTGCGCAACAATGGTAGGAAGTGACTGCGCTTTCGATCGACGAACAGGTCACCTACCTTCGCAAAGGCTTCTCGGAAATGATCCGCGAAGACGATCTTCGTGAGCGGCTGAAACTTGGCCGCCCGTTGCGTGTGAAGGCAGGCTTCGACCCCACCGCGCCAGACCTCCATCTGGGGCATACCGTATTGCTGCGGAAGATGAAGCACTTCCAGGATCTGGGCCATCAGGTGATCTTTCTGATCGGCGATATGACCGGCCTGATCGGTGACCCGTCGGGCCGCAATCTGACTCGGCCGCCAATGACTCGCGAAGCGATTGACCGCAACGCCGAAACATACAAAACGCAGGTGTTCAAGATACTCGATCCCGCGAAAACAGAAGTGAGTTTCAACTCGCGCTGGCTGGAGCAGATGAAGTTCGAGGACATCATCCGCCTCTGTTCCCGCTACACCGTCGCGCGCATTATGGAGCGCGACGACTTCGCTAAACGCTTCCAGGACCATACGCCGATCGCGATGCATGAGTTCCTATATCCCCTGGCGCAGGGCTACGACTCGGTGGCATTGAAATGCGATGTGGAACTCGGCGGCAACGATCAGAAGTTCAACTTGCTAGTTGGCCGCGAGCTGCAAAAAGACTACGGGCAGCCGCCGCAAATCGTGGCCACCGTGCCGCTGCTCGAAGGCTTGGACGGCGTTGAAAAAATGTCGAAATCCAAGGGCAACTATGTCGGAATCACCGAGACGCCCGAGGAAATGTTCCGCAAGCTGATGTCGATCGGGGACGATTTGATGCCTCGTTATTTTGAGCTCTTGACCGATAAGAGCGTAGCGGAAATTCAGCAGTACCGAAGAGCGCACCCGAAGGAAACGAAGATGGAACTGGCAAAGCTCATCATCGCGGACTTCCACTCTAAATCCGACGCGGAACGCGCGGCGGCGGAGTGGGTGCGTGTTGTGGCCGGCGGGGAAGTACCCGCCGATATTGAGTCGGTCTCGATTGGCGAGCCTTCTTTGCGAATAGACAAAGTGCTGGCAAGGGCCGGCATTGCCGCGTCAACCAGTGACGCGAACCGGCTGGTTAAAGCCGGGTCGGTGGAAGTTAACAGCCAACGTGTAACGGAATTTATCACGCTCACCTTTCCGGGTGAGTATGTGATCCGTGCTGGCAAGAAGTGGAAGAAGGTAACAGGCAAGATGGTCAAACAATGATTCGCCCCAAGCGGTACCTGATGAAGCTGGCCGAGCGTGAAGTACAGCTCGGCGACCGAACGCTCATCATGGGTATTATTAACGTCACGCCGGATTCGTTTTCCGACGGTGGACTCAACATGGATCCGGACCGCGCCTGTGCGCGGGCCCTTGAATTGGAAGCAGCGGGTGCCGATATTATCGACATCGGCGCGGAATCGACACGGCCCGGTTCGGAGCGCATCTCCGAAGCCGAAGAGTTGCGCCGGCTGATCCCGGTGTTGAAACGGCTGAAAGGAAAGCTGAGCGTGCCGATCTCGATCGACACCAGCAAATCCGCTATCGCCGCGAAGGCCCTGGAAAATGGAGCTGAAATCATCAACGACGCCAGCACGCTGACGTTCGACATGGAGTTGGCGAAAGTGGTGGCCGACGCCAATGCCGGACTCATCCTGAACCACATGCGCGGCACGCCGGACACGTGGGCCAAGCTCGGCACCATGGCGTATCCCATGAAGTCGGTGATGGAGGATCTGGAGGCCGGGATCAATCGCGCTCGTCGCGCGGGCGTGGACCGCACGCGGATCATCCTCGATCCGGGTTTGGGCTTCGGCAAACGCGGTGAACAGAATTACGAGCTGATCGCGCGGCTCGGTGAGCTGGCGACGCTCGACTTGCCGGTGCTGGTTGGGCCGTCGCGGAAATCGTTCCTCGGCCAGCAGGAGATCGAAGAGGCGGACCGCGCCACCGGCGCAGCCGTCACGGTGGCTGTTCTGCATGGCGCTCATATCGTTCGCGTTCACAACGTGGCCGCCATTCGCGCCGTCCTGCAAACGGCCGATGGCATCCTGCGCAGCGTCACCGAGGATCTGGAGAAGAAGCCGCGCAATGCCGCCGTGGCTCCGCGCGATGTGGAGTTCGGCGACAAACGAATGGAAGTCTCCCACGAGGGCAAGCCCTTGCGCCCGCCGCTTCCTTCCTCAAAGCCGCCGTCGGACGTAAAGCCTTTCGAGGAGCGTCCCCGGCGCACGGATGGCGGAGATCGGCCGCCGCGTCGATTCGATGGCGGGGATCGTCCTCCGCCGCGCAGTTTTGATCGCGATGACCGTCCGCCGCCGCGTCCGTACAGTTCCGATGACCGTCCCAGCCGTCCGCCCTATCGTTCCGATGGACCGCCCCGGCGTTTTAGTGGCGGTGATGATCGTCCTCCGCCGCGCCGTTTCGACTCCGGTGATGATCGTCCCAGCCGCCCGCCCTATCGCTCCGATGGCCCGCCCAAGCGCTTCAGCGGCGGTGATGATCGCCCCAGCCGCCCGCCCTATCGCTCCGATGGACCGCCCAAGCGTTTCAGCGGCGGCGATGATCGCCCCAGCCGCCCGCCCTATCGCTCCGATGGACCGCCCAAGCGTTTCAGCGGCGGTGATGACCGCCCCAGCCGCCCGCCCTACCGTTCCGATGGCCCGCCCAAGCGCTTCAGCGGCGGCGATGACCGTCCGCCGTTCAAAAAGACGTACGGCGAGAAGAACGCCGGCGATCGCCCGCCTTTCAAGAAAACCTATGGCGGCGGCGGAGCTACCGGCAAGCCACCCTACAAGCCCTCTTTCAACAAGGAAGGCGGCGGCTTCAAATCCAAAGGCAGCCCCATTCGCAGCCCGCGTCCGAAGCGCGACGGCTAATTCAATGCGCCCCGCTCACGGGCACGAAGCCTGGCAATAACTGCTTGGCCACGCGACCGGCCGCCAGGTCGTCACGCGTGGCCAATGTCGCCGGCAGATCCACTCGGGCTGCCGGCGTCTCGCCCTTCAATCTCCGCGTAATCGCTTGCACGGATCCGTATCCCATACGATACGGGTCCTGCAACACCAGCGAGTCAATCCAACCGTCCTTCAGATCGGCAATCAGCGCGTCCGAGGCGTCGAAGCCAACCAGCTTCACGTTCCTGTTTCTCCGCGATTTCAACGCCTGCACCGCGCCCGCCAAGCTCGACTCATTGTCGGCAAACACGCCGCCCAGGTCCGGATGCGCCGTCATCATGTTCTCCGTCACCGCCATCGCCTTCGCGCGATCCGCCATGCCGAACTGCATGCCAACCATCTGTATCTCCGGAAACTTGGACTTCAATTCCTCGGTAAATCCGTCCTCTCGCTCCATCGTCGACGCGCTGCCCGGCATGAAGCCAATCACGCCAACCTTCCCCTTCCCGCCCAGCAATTCGCCCATGCGCCGCGCCGCCATGCGCCCGCCCTCTTTGTTATCGGTGGCGATGTAGCTTAGCCGCCGCGCCGTGTCCACATCGGAATCGTAAATCACCGTCGGAATGCCGGCCGCGGCGGCGCGTTCAACAACGTTGACGAGCGCTTTCTTATCCACCGGCGCCAGCGCAATCCCGGCCAGCTTCCGGTTCACCATCGATTCCACAATGTCCTGCTGCCGCTTGGCGTCGATTTCGAGCGCCGGCGCATTCCATTCGACCGTATAACCGGCCTCCGCCGCCGCCTTCTCCGCGCCCGCCTTCACCGTCAACCAAAAAATATGGTTAGCGCCCTTGGGCACAACGCCGATCACTTTGTTATCGGATTTCTGGCAACTGCTAACGAGCAGCAGGCTGAGCAACAGGGCCGGAACGAGTCGCATGGTAGGTTTATTTTATATGGGATTTGTGAAGGCCGGGTCGTTGGCGAAGTTAACTCCCGGTTCGCTGTTGGAATTCCGGAGCGGAGAAATACAGTTGGCGTTGTGCAATGCGGACGGCGAAATTCACGTTTTGGACAATCACTGCCCCCACCGCGGAGGGCCGCTGGCCCAGGGCGCGCTGCATGGAAAAATGGTGGTTTGCCCGTGGCATTGCTGGGAATTTGATTGCACCACCGGCGTCAGCGATTTCAACCCGGAGATCGTCGTCAAGCGCTATCCGGTGCGCGTGGAGGGCGACGACATACTCGTCGATATCTAAATGCCGGAACTGCCTGAAGTAGAGACGATCGTGCGCTCATTGGCGCCGAAACTGGCCGGGAAACGCGTGCTGGCGGTGACGTTCTTTGCGCCGCGAGTGATGCGTGGCGCGCCTTCGCCATTGTTGGCCGGCCATTCCGTTCTGGAGGTCACCCGCCATGGGAAGCACATTTTATTTCGCTTCGATCACGGCACGCTGGCGATCCATCTCGGCATGACGGGTAAACTGCTCATCGATGGCGAGGCAACACCGTATCTACGCGCGGAAATCGTGTTCGATGGGCTCCGGTTATTATTCGACGACATCCGCCAATTCGGGCGCATGGCGTGGAGCCATTCGCTCCCGGAGAATGTAGCGCGGCTGGGCCCCGATCCGTTGGAGATCCCGGCGGCGGCGTTCGTTGAGCGCTTACGAGGGAAGCGTGGGCGCGTGAAGGCGCTGTTGTTAAACCAGGCCTTTCTTCGCGGCCTTGGAAATATCTATGTGGATGAGGCGCTGCATCGGGCGGGAGTGCACCCGCTGGCGGTGGCGTCGCGGTTGTCAACCAGACGGGCGCTGGCGCTGCATGGCGTGATCGTAACGGTGTTGGAGGAGGCAATTGCCGTCGGGGGATCATCGATTTCAGACTATGTCGATAGTGATGGCAGTAAAGGATCCTTCCAGGAGCGGCACCGGGTGTACGGAAGGGAAGGATTGCCGTGCGGAGTATGCGGCGCGCCGATTGTACGGATCGTAGTGGCGCAGCGAGGGACGCATTTCTGCCCGAAATGCCAGCGAATGTGACAGAAGCGGGCGGCATTGGTATAATGGGAAATCCCGGGCCACCCTAGCTCAGTTGGTAGAGCGGCTGATTCGTAATCAGCAGGTCGCCAGTTCGATCCTGGCGGGTGGCTCCAGATTCTAAAAGATTTACGGGCGATTCGGTGAAAGCTGGATCGCCCGTTTCGCTTTGTCCGCGAAGGTGTCGGCCATACCCATTTCTTTCACGATGAAAGCCGCCAGTCCGTCGTCCGGCACGCGGGCGGGCGCGAGTCGCAGATCTTTCGACTGACTCCTGCTGGCCTCTGCCAATAAAACCGTCGCGAGATAAGCGCTGACGCTTTACGTCCGTGAAATACCTTTCTGAACGTTCGATTCATTGCATTTGATCTTATCAATTGTCCCGTCTGAAAACCTGCGCCGCGAACGCCGTGCCGGTCGTCCCAACCGCAACCGGGACAGCGGGTGCGGGACGCGAGACGGATCTCTGGCTGCCGGCGGATCCTTGTGCCGCAATTCCCGTTAAGATCGCAATGAAATGAAACCCGATTCCCGGTACCGTGGCCGCCAAGCCACAGCAGAGCAAGGCGTTATCATCCCCGCCAGCCCCAGCTTGCTCGACTTAAAGTGCCCGAAAGCAACATGCGCGAAATGGAAAAGTATCTGGCATTGATCGCCAGCGACCATCCAGGCGTAATTCCAGGCATTCAATTTGTCGATTACACAATCGTTGGCCGGCCCCCAGGGGTTCTGGAACATCGGTTGAAGTTGGCGCCGCGGCGTCTCCCTGGATACAGTCCCGCTGTTCTCGTAATTCCTGTTCCAATGACCGAGGCTTGGCTATTACTCGATGAGAGCGCGATTCGGCGTGCCGCGGGAAAGCCTGCCGGAAGGGCCTGCTGCGCGAAGCCCTGCCAACGGCGAGTGGACTTAGCGGGCGACCTCTCAGGAACGCCCGTCCCGGACAGCACGCGCGTCGCGTATTGATGACCTACCGGCCCAACAAGCTCGCCAACGACGCCGTACACGCTTCATTCATCGTATGCGCCCGCTCCCCGTTCTCTCCAAACTTCCGTAGCATCTCATCGAACGTCTGCAACGGAGCCGCATTCCCGCCCGCTCCAACCGCCGCCAACCCTCGCCACCTCTCCGCCGCGCTTGTCGCCACGTCCCCAGGCTTCAATTCCCCGGATTCGTCCTCTTCATGACCCACCGGCACGCACAACTCCGGATGGTCAAACGGCGCGCGTTCGTAGCGCACCCGGTCGTCGCTCAATGCTTTCAAAAAAGCCACAATCGCCGCTGTCTGCCCCGGCGTCGCGGCAAAGGCTCGGAGATCGCCGGTAATGGGAGCAAAGTCTCCGCCCCGGCGGTAGAAGTCCACCACCTGTTCCAGCGTCGACTGGCCGCCATTATGGAAATACGGCCCCGTGAACTCGACATTCCGCAGCCCGATGGACTTAAACGCCCCATTTCCCGACCCGATATCGTCGCCCACAGGCCGCACTCCCGTCCGCTCAAAACTGTCGGCGCGCGTGCTGCCGTTCTCGTTAAAGGCCGCCGCCGAAAACTCGGCCCCATTGTGGCAGCGCGTGCATCCCGCCGCGTTTTGGAACAGCCGCATCCCTTCCTGCTCTTGCGGCGTCAGCGCATGGCTGTCGCCCTCCATGAACCTGTCGAACGGGCTCGCGTCAGAGTTCAAAGTGGATTGATAGGCCTGCAGCGCCAGTCCCCAGAACAGCGAGAAATTGTGCCCAACCTGCGTAAACTCGCCCATCGGGTCCAACTCGCCCGCGGCGTTTAGCCGTTCTGAAGATTCCCAGAACTTCGGCTCGAATGCGGACTGAATCATCGCGAAATAGGTGTGCTGCTCTTCCAGCCCCCGTCCTTCCTTTCGCGCCAGCGGCCCCAGCACACTGTCGTCGATCGCCACTTTTTGCAGAGCTAACGGCGGCAGGCTGAGCAGTTTTTTGGCAAGCATCGGCCAGGTTCGCCCAGCATAGGACATCTCCAAATGGTCCAGCGCCGGGCCCACCGCTTGCGCAGCCAAGCTCGCCTTGTCGATTCTAACCCGCTGCCGTTCCAGCCCGCCGTTGCGCGCGACTAAAACGCCCGGCCCCTCGGCTTCATTCGCCCCGGTAACCGTGAATCCGTCAAATGTCCGCCCCGCGCGCCCATCCCAGAAATTGCGGACGTAATAAACGGTGTTAAACACCGACGGCGTGTTGCGCGGGGTCACGCGGCGGACCTGCATATCGCCCCGCATGAACTCCGGCTTGTCGAGCGCGTCGCGGCCCAGTTCCGCCGCCTGCCCCGGAACAATGCCCTCGAAAATTCGCCTGAACGTTCCTGCCGATCCCACTCGAACCCCGCTGTCCCGCACCATGGCCGAATTCCGGTTCCGCGGATCGCTCAGCAAATACAGCGGGAACAGCACGGTGGAGAGCTCCGCATTCACGCGAAAGGGGCTGTTCGGGTCGACCAGAGAGTTCTGCGGGCGATGATCCGCCCCAGCGTGAAAATGACAGGTCGCGCAGGCGGTGACGCCATCACTGCCTGCCTGCATGTCCCAGAAGAAGACCTTGCCCAAACGAATCAGCGACGCCTTGTCGCGTACGTATTCGCTCAATCCACTGGGTTCAGGCACTGGCACGGCGCGTAAGGAACGCAGTTGTGTCTGCCCGAACGCAACGTTCATCAGTAGCAACCCCGCCGCAATAATCTTCATGAGGCAAGAATAAAGCGGCGTGTAAGGGCGCGGTGTTAAATTCGGTTAACCGATTCGCCGTGCCTTACCACAACAGCCGGACCGGATACGGGTGGAACGCCTCGTCCGGACTCACCAGAATCATCCCGTTCATCAGCGCCTGCGCAATTAACATGCGGTCAAACGGATCGTTGTGATGCGGCGGCAGCTTCTCCGCCGCCACCGCATCGTCCTCTATCAAGGGCAAGCTGGCGATTCCAGAATTGCGCCGAACCTCCGGAATCAAAGTTTCGGGCCGCGATGGCAGAGAGAGCTTCCCCCGCGCATACTTCCGCGAAATCTCCCACGCTGAAATCGAGCTGAAGTACACCTCGTTCTCAGGATTGATGATCGCGGCGCGGGCATTTGCGGACAACTCCGGCGCATCCGCGACAAACCAAAGAAACGTGCACGTGTCTATCAGGACCTTCATTTGGACGGAGTCAGGGGAAAGATCGCCCCGCCCTCAAATTCACCGAGTTCTTCCGGTGACATTGGGGCAAACGCATCCGCCGTCCAACTCACTTTGCCGCGCAGCAATCCCGGCGTCCGCGGCTTCGACTCGACCGTTTTAGGAATGGCGCGCATTTCCGCCACCGGCTTGTTGTGCCTACACACGATAATCACCTCCCCCTCCTCGACCCGATCCAAGTAGCTGGAGAACTGCGCCTTGGCCTCTTGTACGTTCACTGTCATGATCTGAGTGTAGACTGCTTTAAGTAGAAACGCAAGGGCTATAATACAGACCTAGTTTCAGACCAGAATGTTGATCGTAGACGCTGTTGAATACCCTGGCGCAACGCGGCCAATTTTTGAGATATCTTAGGAAGACATGACCAAAAACGTACTAGGCGGAGTTCTGCAGACCTGCTGCACGGACCCGCTCACCGGCTTCTATCGCGACGGCAAGTGCAACACCGGCCCTGAAGACATTGGCAAACACCATGTTTGCGTGACCGTGAATGAGGAGTTTCTACGGCATCAGGCGTCGGTCGGCAATGACCTGATCACGCCGCATCCGCAGTGGGGCTTTCCCGGATTGAAGCCTGGGGATTCGTGGTGCGTTTGCGTGGAAATATGGAAGAAGTCCCACGATGCGGGCGTCCGCGCGCACGTCCGTTTGGAAGCCACGCATGAGAATGCGCTGGAGGATGTGACGCTGGAAATGCTGTCGCAGAGCGCGCGGCTGAATTAGAAATTCATGACGCAACCGGCAACCTCCCGCGTTCGCTTCCGCGTGCTTGGATTCTGTGTGGCGCTGGCCTCGATCACATACATGGATCGCATTGCCATCGCCAATCTGGCCAAGTTCATCACGCGCGATCTTTCGCTCACCGATACGCAGATGAGTTACGTATTCAGCGCATTCACGTTGGCGTATGGGCTGTTCGAAATACCGACGGGCTGGTGGGGCGACCGGGTGGGCACGCGGCGCGTGTTGATGCGAATCGTCAGTTGGTGGAGCGCGTTTACGATCGCCACCGCGTTTGTCTTCAGCTTCCCCTCGCTGTTGATTACTCGATTCCTGTTTGGGCTCGGGGAGGCGGGCGCGTGGCCGAACGCGGCGAAGACGTTTTCGAAATGGATTCCGGTTCGCGAGCGCGGGACGGCGCAGGGGATCTTTTTCATGGGCGCGCATTTTGGCGCGGCCTATTCTCCGCTGCTGATTCAATACCTGCTGCACTTCCTGGACTGGCGCGGAATCTTTATCGCGTTCGGCTGCGTTGGGTTTGTGTGGGCCGGCCTGTGGTACTGGTGGTTTCGCGATGATCCGGCGGATCACCCGGCGGTATCCGCCGCCGAACGCGCCTATATCATTGAAGGCCGCGGCGCTGAGCCGTCGCACAGCCTGACGAATGTTCCCTGGGGACTTATTCTGCGCTCGCGGAATGTCTGGCTGCTTTGCGCCATGTACTTCGTCCAGACTTACGGATTCTATTTTTACCTAACTTGGATGCCGACTTATCTGGAGCGCGTGCGCGGGTTCGAGTCCACTACGCTCAGCCTGTTTGCCGGCGCGCCGATGGTGGCTTGCATGATCGCCGACGTTACGGGCGGCGTGGCCACGGACGCGTTAACACGGCGGCTTGGTTTACGGTTAGGGCGCGCGTTGACCGGCGGTTCGTCGTTCCTGTTCGCGGCCATCTTCACCGTTGGCGGCACGCTGGTGGACGACGGGACTACGGCTGCACTGCTGTTGGCGGGCGGAGCGGGCTGGGGCGCATTCTGCCTGGGCGCCGCCTGGGGAACATGCCTGGATATCGCGGGCGAGCACGTTGGCGTCGTCAGCGCCGTTATGAACACGGCCGGCCAGGTGGGCGGCTTCCTGTCTCCCATCATTCTCACGCTGATGGTGAACCAGTTCGGAGACTGGAATGTGGCGATTCGCCTGAGCGGCGGGCTGCTGCTGGTGGGCGCGATTTGTTGGTTGTTTATTGATCCGCGGCAGAAAATCGCCCACAATCAGTGATAATGATTCGAACACTCTTCCTACTCATCGTCGGCATAAATGTACTCGCCCAAACGCCGCCCAAAGTTATTGAGCCCGCCCCTGTCGTTAAGAAGCACTCGATTTCGTTGAACGGGAAAACGCTCAATTACACGACCACCACCGGCCGCCTGCCGATTACCAACGAACATGGCGAAGTGGAAGCCCACATGTTCTTTGTGGCGTATTTGCTGGACAATCCGCCGGCTAAACGGCCGCTTATGTTTTCCTTCAACGGCGGCCCAGGATCGGCGTCGGTGTGGCTGCACATGGGCGTGCTGGGGCCGAAGATTGTGCGGATGAAGGACGATGGGACGTATCCGCCGCCGCCCTTTGAACTTGTGGATAATCCGCATTCCTTCCTGCCGTTCACGGACATGGTGTTTATCGACCCGGTGGGCACCGGGTACAGCCGCGCGGTGAAGCCGGAACTGGGGAAGAAGTTCTTTGGCGCGCAGGGCGACATTGCCAGCGTCAGCGAGTTTATTCGTTTGTGGCTGGGCCGGTATCAGCGCTGGAGTTCGCCGCTGTATATGATCGGCGAAAGTTACGGGACGTTTCGGGCGGCTGGGGTTGCGGGATATTTGGTGGATCGCGGCGTTGCCTTTAACGGCGTTGTGCTGATATCGAGTATTCTGCAGTACCAGACGGCTCGATTCTCTCCCGGAAACGATTTGCCATATAGCCTGTTCCTGCCTACTTACACGGCCATCGCCTGGTACCACAAGAAGCTGGAAGCGGGCTTGCAGGGCGACCTGCGCGAGGCCGTGAAAGAGGCCGAGCAATACGCCAGCGGCGAGTATGTCACCGTGCTGGCCAAGGGCGACCGCCTGACGCCGGCGGAGCGGACGAAGGCAATCGACAAACTGCACCGGCTGACAGGACTGGAAAAGCGGTATTTGGATCAGCACGACCTGCGGATTGAGATCAATCACTTCACCAAAGAGTTGCTTCGCGACCGCGGGATGTTGGTGGGCCGATTGGACGGGCGGTTAACGGGCGTGGAAGGATTGAACGGCGATCCGGTCTCCGAATTCGACCCGTCGATGACGGCGATTCGCGCGCCGTATACGGCCATTTTCAATGACTACGCGCGGCGTGAACTTGGCTATGAGAGCGACCTGCATTATTACATCCTGGGCGGCGGCACCGGCCCCTGGGACTGGGGGCAAGCGGGGAGCAACCGGTATGTGGAGACGGCCGGCGCGCTGCGGCAGGCGTTTGCGAAGAACCCGTACATGCGGGTGTATGTTGGTTCCGGTTACTACGATCTGGCGACGCCGTATTTCGCGACGGAGTATACGTTCAGCCATATGGGTTTGCCGGCGATGTATAAGGGCCAAATCACGACGAAGATGTTCCCGGCGGGGCACATGTTCTATAGTCTGAAGCCGGCGTTGGCGGAGTTGTCTAAGGATATTGAGGCGTTTGTGACGCGGAAGTGAAAACCGTCAGGCCGGGCTGGCCGGGTTCCCAGGCCGGACAATTCAGTTTTCGAATCGAGAAAATATCGGGCGGCTACTGTGTTCGCCGGACACGCCGCAGGAGGTCGAGATCGGCGATGATCGTGATTCCAATCGCGGAGGCGAAGGAGCTGACAGGGTCCGTCTTAAAATGCTGATCCAGTGTGCACAGAAACTCGACGCGCCCGCTGATTGCCGTTTGGAGTACATGTACGTCATTCGGATCCCGAATTGGGGTAATGAGCGAACTGTCGACTTCGACAATCTCTGCCGATGCCGATAGAAAAGTCATGTATTCCCGGATGTCCTCTTCGGTGAGGGCAAACCTTTTCATCAGTCGTGGATAGTGGAGAACACGCTCCAGTTCTTCCAGGATGGACGGCGAAAGCACAAGTGTATGGCCACGGTCGAGTAGTTCCAGGAGGAGAGCTCTTGCCGGGCCCGAGCCCAAGTGATTCGCCCGGACCAGGATTGTCGAGTCAAGCGTTACTCTCACCGCGGGTGCAGAAAACCAGGCCTCACGCAGCGGATCGCTTCTTCGAGAATGTCCTCTCGTTCGGATTCCGTGACGTCCTTGGCTTTCTCATCGATTCCAGCAAAGTACCGGCGGAGACCGGCCGAGGCGGCGCGTAGTTGATTGGGGGCGGGCGCCTCCTGGGGCCCATAGGAGCGAATGGCGATCATTTCGTTATCGAGCAGAACCCGGCCGAGGAGTTGCTCGATCGATTGTCTGACCACGGGGTCGAGAGATTTTGCGTTGTGAAGGGAGCTCTGGTGCATGGCGATTCCCGGGAATCCGATATAAGACTATTCTACGCTCATCGAGCCGGGTGACTCGCGGCCCTTTTTCATGCGATTCACGAGTTGTGGAGTTAGCGGCGGCCGAGCGGCTGTTTGAACCGGCTCCAGGCGCCGTAGACGGTGAGCAGTACGGCCCCGAGCAGGCCCAGCGCCCACTTGAAATCGGACTCGCCATCGAACCGATGGGGAGACGCAACGATGCCGCGGCCGAGAAAGTGCACGGTTGCGAGGGTCCATAGGACGAATGGGAACCGAAGGGTACCTTTGATCGCCAGAAGGACGGCGAGCAGGCCGGCCGCGCCCAGGACGAGCAGTGCCATTTTCAAGTCCTTGCCGCTCCACGGCAGGAAATCGATCTCGAACCCGGCGTTGTCGCTGAGCGTGGCGACCAGGCCCAGCGCGAGCAGGATCAGGGAGATCAGGAGTTGTAAGCCGTAGCTGTAGAAACGGAGTAGTGCTTGCACCATGGCGAAAGGCCATTGTATCAGGCGTTCCCTGATTTTTCCGAGGTAAAGAATTGGCGGGCCGCGACCGATGGCTTAGTTGACTGGTACTCTGACTAGAAGCCTGTGTTCCGGCTCGGGAGAAGAACTCGTGATTCATCGCGTTGGGATGTTGGTCCTTACGGCCGCGGGGCTGCTCGCGCAGTTGACGCCGGAGCAGAAATCGATCGATTTGCAGACCATCGCCAGTCTTTACGCCAAGCAGTATGCTGCGTATGAGTGGAAGCGCGACAACCTGGGATTCGACCTTTTTGATTTGCGTCCGTGGCTGGAGCGGGCGCGGTTGACGCGGACGGATCTGGAGTATCTGGATCTTGTCGCGGAGTACATCGCCAAGTTGCAGGATATTCACAGCTACTACATCGCTAACTCGGACTTCGTTGCGGATCTTGGCCTATATACGGATATCTTTGACGGTAAGGTTTTGATCGAGCGAATCGATCGGACGCTGTTGCCGGCGTCGCGCTTCGATTTTGCCGTCGGCGACGAGATTGTCCAGTTTGACGGCAAGCCGGTGGAGGAAGCTTTGCAGGCGATCGCAAAGTTGAGTTCGTTCGGAAATTCACGGTCCACCCAGCGTTGGGCGGCGGATCAACTGGTATACCGCCAGCAGTCGTTCCTGCCAAGCGCGGGGACGTTGGGCGACACGGCTACGATCCTGGTTCGGCGGCAGGATGGCAGCGAAAAGAGCTATAC
>CAMDKT010000074.1 GCA_945900935.1 Candidatus Sulfopaludibacter sp. SbA3
ATCGGGCGGCAACAATCAATCACTTGAACATCTGTTCAAATGTCAGAATACACGCTTCCGCAAGACGTGTCAAGACAGCGGATTTCCCCGGTCTTGTGATATTCTGAGGGGAATCAATCTGCGGGATTCCAAGACTACATTACACATGAAAAAGGCATTGATCACTGGGGTAACGGGGCAGGATGGCTCCTACTTGGCTGAGTTTCTGTTGCATAAAGGTTACGAAGTACACGGCATTAAGCGGCGCTCGAGCAGCTTTAACACCGGCCGTGTGGACAGCATTTACACCGATTTGCACGAACATAACAAGCGGTTCTTTCTGCACTTCGGCGACCTGTCCGACACGAGCAGTCTGTGGACGCTGCTGTACGACATCCGCCCGGATGAAGTGTATAATCTGGCCGCACAGAGTCATGTCCGCGTCAGTTTCGACATACCGGAAAGCACCGGTGATATTACCGGGATGGGGGCGCTGCGGCTGCTCGAAGGCATTCGCAAAACCGGGGTAAAGGCCCGCTTCTATCAGGCGTCGTCGAGCGAAATGTTCGGCTCCACCGCGCCGCCGCAGAACGAGCAGACGATGTTCCATCCGCGCAGCCCCTATGCCTGCGCCAAGCTGTTCGCGCATACGATGACTGTGAATTATCGCGAGAGCTATGACATGTTCGCCGTGAGCGGGATCCTGTTCAATCATGAGTCCCCTCGCCGCGGCGAAACGTTCGTAACGCGCAAAATCGCCAGGGCGGTTGCGCACATCAAAGCGGGCCTGCAGGAAAAGCTCTACCTGGGCAACCTGGACGCCAAGCGCGACTGGGGTTTTGCCAAAGAATATGTGGAAGCGATGTGGATGATGCTGCAGCAGGAATCTCCGGTCGATTATGTTATCGGCACCGGCGAAACGCACAGCGTCCGCGAGTATGTCGAAGAGGCATTCGGCCACGTAAATCTGGATTGGACGAAGTATGTCGATTTCGACGCCCGCTATAATCGGCCGTCCGAAGTGAATGCCCTTCTGGCAGATCCGTCCAAGGCCCGGCAACAACTGGGATGGCAACATCGGACCGGGTTTTCCGAACTCGTTCGCCTGATGGTCGACGCGGAGATTGACGCCATAGAGCGTCAACGCGCCGGGGTTCTGCCAGCGGCGGTTTACAACGCCTAAAGAAGATCGGTTACGGAGGACGGCCATGCTGGATTTAAGAGGAAAAAGGGTCGTCGTGACGGGAGGCGGTGGCTTTCTCGGATCATTCGTAGTGGACCGCCTGCGGGAACGCGGTTGTGAAAACGTGATGGTCCCGCGCAAGCGGGAGTTCGACCTCACCACAACCGACGGCGTCGAAAAGATGTTCGCGGCCTTCCGCCCGGAGGTTATTTTCCATTTGGCCGCCGTCGTTGGCGGCATCGGCGCGAACAAAGATAATCCCGGATCGTTTTTTTATCAGAACGCCATTATGGGGATTCACCTCATTGAAGCGGCCCGGGTTCACGGTGTGGAGAAGATAATCGTCGCCGGCTCCATCTGTTCTTACCCCAAGTTCACTCCGGTGCCTTTTAAGGAAGAAGATCTTTGGAACGGCTACCCGGAAGAGACGAACGCGCCGTATGGCGTGGCGAAGAAATCATTGCTGGTGATGTGTCAGGCTTACCGGCAGCAGTACGGGACGAACGCGATTTTCCTGATGCCCGTAAACCTTTATGGTCCGCGGGACAACTTTGACCTCGAGTCCTCGCACGTCATTCCGGCGCTGATACGCAAAGCGGTGGAAGCTCGCGACCGGGGAGTAAACGAATTGGTTTGCTGGGGAGACGGCTCCCCGACGCGGGAGTTTTTGTACGTGGAAGACGCCGCTGAAGGCCTGATAACCGGCGCCGAGAGCTACAACGGCGAGGACCCGGTGAATCTCGGCAGCGGCTTCGAAGTTTCAATCAAGGATCTCACCGGGATAATCACGCGCCTATCCCGCTTCCACGGCTCACTGATCTGGGATACCTCCCGCCCCAATGGCCAGCCGCGGCGAATGCTCGACACCACGAGGGCCGCCGCCTCTTTCGGATTCCGGGCCAAAATGAGTTTGGAAGACGGACTGGCGAGGACGATCGCCTGGTACGAGAAGAACCCGGTGAGCGTGGCTGCCCATACGTAGCGCCGACACAATGGAACCGGAATCTGCAATCAACAGCGGCGGTTCGGAAAACGCGGAGCGGACGATTGACAATTTGCGGGATCAGGTACGTCAACTGGAGACGGCGCTCCTGGGCCAACAGACGCTGCTTGCGGAGTGCGGGCAGCGGCTGGCGATGTTCGAAGACGCCGCCAATGAGCGGTTGCGGGTGATCCAACGCGGAGATGAACTGCTGCGGAGCCGTGCGGAAGAGAACCAGGCGCTGCACGCGGAACTGCGGGAACTTGAAGCCGCCGCCGGCAGCGAGCGTATACGGCTCCAGCGCGCATGGCGCGAGGGCGGACGCGGAATGGCGGAATTGGCAAACCGCGAACGCGCACTGACCAGTGAACTCCTTGAACTTCGAAATGAAGGGCTGTTACACTCAATTATCCGCCGCTTGCGCAGTCTATTCTTATGATACTCCCAACCGATCCTATGCGAATCGCCGTAAACTTGCGTCAATTTTACAAGGGAAAGATCGGCGGGACGGAGAATTACGTCCGCAATGTCCTTTCCGGGCTGGGGCAACATGCGCTCACCATTTGGGTGCATGAGGAAGAAGTAGAAAACGTCCGGGCGTTCGCGCCGGGCGCGGACATCATCGGCATCACGCACCAACAGGGGGCCGCGGCGATAGAGGAAGGCCTTCGAGACGGTCGATTCGATCTCTTTTTTTGCCCTATGCTGGTGCTCGAACCCTTGGTGGTGACGCAACCCTCCGCGGTCATGATGCCCGACTTGCAGCATGAATTCTTCCCTGAATTTTTCGAGCCGCCCGTCCTGCAGTGGCGCCGCCAGACGTACGGTCCGAGCGCCCTGAACGCCGATATTATCATCACGCCTAGCGAGCACGCCAAGAGTACCATCGTCGAAAAGTTCCGCATTGATCCGAGCAAGATCGTTGTCATCCACCATGGTGCCGACGCCGAGTTCCGCAAGCCACTTCCCGCAGCGCCGTCACCGGCATTTCAGGCACTCAAACTTCCCCCGAAATACCTCTATTTCCCGGCGAATTTCTGGCCCCACAAAAATCATAGCAACGTCCTGCAAGCACTCCGGCTTGCCGCCGCCAAAGGCGAAGCGGATCTTCACCTTGTCCTCAGCGGCGCGCCTGCGGGAAGCGAAAAGCTGGAAGCCGAAGCCAGGCGGCTCGGCCTTCGCGACAAGGTCCACTTCAAGGGCTACCTCGAAAGCCAAGTGATCCCGGAGGTCTACCAGAACTCCCTGGCCTTGTTGTTCGCCACCAAGTTCGAGGGCTTCGGCATTCCTCTGCTCGAAGCGTTTCACTGCGGCGCACCCGCCATCACCGCCAACTCCGGCAGTTGTGTGGAAGTTGTCGGCGACGCCGCTGTATTGGTCGATCCGCTCGATCCCGAGAGCATCGCCGGCGGCATCCTTTCGATTGCCCGCGACCCCGAACTTCGCCAACGCCTCATAGCCAGCGGCACCGAACGCGTCAAACACTTTTCCTGGGAACGCGCCGTCACTCTAACCGGGCAGGCGTTTGAGAAAATCACCAGCCCGTCCTATCGTCGGCCCTCGCGCATTACTGTCGAGGAGTGGCCCCGCATCGGCATTGTCACGCCAACCTACAACATGGCCGGGTTTCTGGAGGAGACCATCACCAGCGTTCTCTCCCAGGACTACCCGAATCTTGACTACGTAGTGATGGACGGCGGTTCCAAGGACGGGACCGTGGAAATTCTGCGCAAATACGATGGCAAAATTCGCTGGTGCTCCGAACGCGACAATGGACAGGGAGACGCCATCAACAAAGGCTGGCATGCCCTTTCCGGCGATATTTTCGCCTTCCTCAACGCCGACGATACATACCTCCCCAACGCGTTATCCACGATCGCAGGGCACTTCAAACGGAATCCCGGCGTGGGCATGATTTACGGCGAGGCGTACCATGTCGACGTCAATGGCAAAATCCTCGATCGCTACCCCACGCAGCCATTCGATCTGCAGACCCTCAATAACCAGTGCTACGTATGCCAGCCGGCTGCTTTCCTCTTGCGCGAGGCCTACGCCAACGCCGGTATGATCGACGTTAATATGCACTTCGCGCTCGATTACGATCTGTGGATGCGCGTCGCCAAAATGTATGGCGTCCGCAAGGTCGACGATTACCTTGCCACCTCACGCATGCACCTTGACAACAAGACTCTTTCCAGCCGCCGCAAGGTCTACCAGGAGATCATAGGCTCTGTGAAACGCGAGTACGGCTATGTGCCGTATGAGTGGCTCAACGGCTACGCCTGCTATCTCTTGGACAGGAAGGATCAGTACTTCGACCGTTCCACGCAGTCTCTGCGTTCCTACGCGCTCAGTCTCGCGCTCGGTGCCTATCACAACCCCCATAATCTGCAACGGTACTTCAGCGAATGGAGGCGCATGACCGGTTTCGGCGGGCAGTTCACGGGACGCTGGGACGACGGTTGGATCTCCCGCCGCTATGAAACCGATCTGGACGTCAACGCCGACAGCGCCTCCCTTCGTATCGCCGGGAAACATTTCGCTCCCATTGAAAACCTGCTCTTGCGCGTCCGCCTCAACGGACGTGTCCTTCAGGAAAAACGCCTGCCCGCGCCCGGACCGTTTGTCCTGGAGTTGCAACTCCCCAAGGAGTTCCGCGGCAAGCAATGCCGCCTGCTGATTGAAACTGACCGTACATGGCGCCCAAGGGAGAACGGCGACTACCGCCAACTCTCCTGCATCATCCAGAGCCTGGAGCAGGCGTCCGCGGAAGCGCAATCGTGAGCGACCCCCTTGTCACGATAGTCACACCCTCGTTCAACCAGGGCCATTTCATCGCCGCCACCATTGAAAGCGTTCTAACGCAGGACTACCCCCGCATCGAATACATCATTATGGACGGCGGCTCCACGGATTCCACGGCCGCGGTCGTCCGGCCCTACCTTGACCGGCTGACGTTTATCTCTGAGAAGGACCGCGGCCAGACCCACGCCATTAACAAAGGGCTCCTGCTGGCCAAAGGCGAGGTGGTCGCGTATCTCAATTCGGATGACACGCTGCTCCCCGGTGCCGTCACCCGCGCCGTCGCCGCCCTTGGCCGCCATCCCGAAGTGGGCGCCATATACGGCGATGGATTCCAAATCGACTTTGACGGCAACGTCAAACAGAAATTCCCCTTCACGGAGCCGTTCAATCTCTGGAAACTGACATTCGTCCTCGACTACATATTGCAGCAGTCCGTTTTCTTCCGCCGCGCCTGTTTAGAGGAAATCGGCTGGTTCAATGAGGAGTTGCATTTCGGCATGGATTGGGACATTTTGGTCCGGCTGGGTAAGCGCTACGGCCTCTCTTATGTGCCGGAAACGCTCGGATGCCTGCGCGAGTATGAGGAAGCCAAATCCTTCTCCGGCGGCGCCCGCCGTTTTGACGAACTCGCCCGCCTGCTCCGCGCTCAGACCGGTGTAAGATATCCGCCCGGCTGGTGGTTCTATGGGCTCGACACCTACGACAAGATTTGGAGCGACCGGATTCGCCGCTTTATTCCCGGTGCCTTGGGCCGCTCCCTGGCCATGCGATTCACATATTTTTGCCGCGCCCTTATCGACCGCGCCCAATTTCATTCCCAGGGCATTTTTCCTGATGGCTGGGCGGCCGAAACACTGCACTGGATGATGCCGGCCTGTTATTCCCATGCCGTCATCCGCGGCGCTCTTCCGGGCTGGGCCAAGCCCCTCGAACGCCAGTGCCTGCGCGTCTATGTCAACGGGCGGCTGGTATCGGAACGGCGTCCGGGAGCGGGCGAATTTGAGATCACCGTCCCTCTGCAATTCGCCGCGGAACCCGTCGCGGCGGTGCTGCGCGTCGAATCGGAAAGCGCCTTCATGCCTTCGCAGGAAGGGCTTGGTGCCGACAATCGCCGCCTCGCCTGGCAGTTTCTCGGTATTGAGGGGAAACGCTAAGAGACTTCCGCGGATCGCGCCGGCAACGAAACGCCCATCGCCCGGCAATCGGCGTCCACCATTTCGCGGACCATTTCTTCGAACTCTTTGCGCGGTTCCCAACCCAATACCCGCCGCGCTTTGCCCGCATCCCCGCACAACGCCACGGATTCCCCTGACCGGAAAAAATTGTCGTCGGTGACCACGAATTTCTCCCAATCCAGGCCCCCGCACTCAAATGCAATCCGAACGAAATCCCGGACGGCGTGCAGTTTGCCGGTGGCGATTACATAATCGTCCGGCGCCGGCTGTTGCAACATCATCCACATGGCTTCCACATATTCCTTGGCGAAACCCCAATCCCGCTCCGCGTCCAGATTTCCCAGCCGCAACTCAGTCGCTTGTCCGGCCAGAATGCGCGCGACGCCGGAAGTAATTTTCCGCGTCACGAATTCATGCCCGCGCCGCGGCGACTCGTGGTTAAACAGTATCCCGCTGGAGGCGTGCATGCCGTAACGTTCCCGGTAATTGCGGACCAGTTCGAACCCGGCCACTTTGCTGATGCCGTAAATCGATCGCGGTCGAAATCGAGTCTGTTCGTTTTGCGGCGCAGCTGCCGCGCTGCCGAACATTTCCGATGTTCCGGCGAAGTAGAACCGGCAGTGCGGCACCAGATCCTTGAGCGAAGCCAGCAGGTAATGCGTTCCGTTTATGTTCGTGGTCAGTGTCGAGAATTCATCGTCGAACTCATAACTGACAAAGCTTGCCGCCGCCAGGTGATAACACTCATCCGGCCGGATTTTAGCAACCGCGTTGAAGATGCCGGCGTAGCTTTCCATCGAAGCCGGCTGCAATTGGATCCGGTTCAGTAAAGGTAGCAACCGCTCCAATCGGTGCTCCGGAGCTTCAAGGCCAACCCGCCGTACCAAGCCAAAAACCTCGTAGTCTTCGGAAAGCAACTTCTCCGACAGGTACGATCCGTCCTGGCCATTCACCCCCGTAATTAGCGCGCGTTTTTTTGACATGGATTGCAGCGGTCGCGTTCAGCTCGCTGTTATCGAATCAGATTGCCGAATCGCCGCGCCACCCACGTGTCATTCCATCGGCGAGCGAAAGCACTGATACTCATAACCCCGGACCATTCTTTCCAGAACCGGAACGGCGACGGCCAATTCAAAAGGGTACCAACAATCAGGCTGAAAACAAACTTTGTGTAGGAAGGCCGGAGCGGTTCAAAAAACTGGTCGCGCTGATCCAGCAAAAACGACGCGTAGCTGTGCGCCCACCGGAATGGGACGTACCCGTGATATTTGCGCAACGCGCGGCTGGCCTCTTCGAATCCAACGGCTCTCTGCCGCAATGTTTTGTTCTCCCGGTGCATCCGCGAATTGGCCAGTAACGCATCTATTTTCATCAACTCGCGGCTTTGCGCCAGACGCAACCACAACTCGTAGTCAAAGGCGACCTGATACTCCGTGTTAAAGCCGCCTAACTCCCTCAGCGTTTCGGTCCGAAGGAAACATGCCGGTTGGCAAATATAGCAGGAATGCCCCAACGTTTCCTTATGGAATGGCTCGGTGGGATAGGTGTCGATCCGCTTGCCACTGTCATCGATCCAGTATGCGTTCCCGTAGACACCTGCCATCTTCGGATGGTTTCCCAACCAATGCGCCGCCGTCCGTACTGCGCCGGGAAAGTAGGTGTCATCCGCGTTGATGTAGGCAAACATTTCGCCCGTGGCTGCGGCCAACCCCTTTTCCAACGCCTCCGCCACGCCGCTGTCCGGCTCCACAATCAGCCGCATCCGGCCAGGGTTCTCCGCCACAAATTCGCAGATCACTTCGGCCGTCCGGTCCGTCGAACCCCCGTCCACCAGAATGTATTCCAAATTCGGATAGTCCTGCGACAATACGCTTTTGATCGTTTTCGCAATATAGGACTCCATGTTTAGACAGGGAGTGACGATCGTTACTAAAGGATAATTCGATTCCATCGCTGGTGTTCCCGCAAAATGTCCAATCAGTAGATCAAATCTCAGCTCACAAATTCACCTTGGCAGGATTTGTTTTCCCCGAAATTGCCATTCGGATGTTCAGTAAGGCCGCTTTTTGTATGAAATTCCGGCTCTTACTCCGCGAAAAGGGTACCAGTACCACTATAACACCGGGAACCGCTTTTTGTGCAAAATAAATCTTTGTTCTCAACACATTACAGATAAGTGACGGCCACCCATCCGAAGATGCCGCCCATCCGGCCCCGCCGGCGATTGTTCTCCTTGACACGGCGGTCCCGGATTTCTATCCTGGAGTTGAGTGCAACTGACTTTCAACAAGCGTGCGGACGCGCCCGCCGGATCCCCCCTAAATTCGGGAAATTCGCTTGCCGATCTGCGCTGTGGACAGGCTGCGGTCATTGAACTGCTGAACGTGCCGGAGGACTTGGGCCGGCGATTAATGGAGCTTGGCTTCTTTCCCGGCAGTGAGGTCGTGGCCGCTGGCTGCGCGCCCGGCGGCGATCCCCGTGTTTACCGCGTCGATGGCTCCGAAATCGCCCTGCGCAAAGAAACCGCGAGCCTTTTGAAGATACAGGCTGGATCGATTCGGACAGAGAACCCGGCAAAGAGTCCGTCGAGCCGGCCATGAGCGCGGGGAACTCCCGCCGCGACTTGGCCGCGGATCGCCCCTCCAACACCGGCGGCCGCCGGCATTACGTCGCTCTCGTCGGCCCGCCGAATGCCGGCAAAACCACGCTCTTCAATCGATTAACCGGACTCCGCCAGAAAGTCGGCAACTTCCCCGGCGTCACGGTCGAGTATCACATTGGAAAGGCCCGCGCCACCGGCGGCCGCGAGGTTTTCCTGATCGATCTTCCAGGGATCTACAGCCTCCAGCCCCGATCAGAAGACGAGGAAGTCACTCGCGATGTCCTCATCGGCAAAAAGCCGGACCTAGGCCAGCCCGACGCCGTCGTGCTCATCCTTGATGCCACTAACTTGCATCGCCAACTCCTGCTCGCCGCTCCTATCCTCGACCTCGGCCTCCCCACTCTCGTCGTCCTCAACATGGCCGATGACCTCGCCGCACGCGGCGGCAGCGTCGATCCGGCCGCCCTCGCCGCTCAACTCGGCAGCCCCGTCGCGCTGATCAGCGCCGCCACCGGCGCTGGTGTCGAAAAAGTACTGCAGTTTCTCGAAGGAAGCATCGCCCGTCCCCTCGCCGCCGCCAAGCGCGTCGAACTCCCCATTCTGCAGGACCTCCCCGGCTGCCGCCGCTGGGCCGGGCAAATCGGGCGGCAAAGCGGTTACACGGCTCCGGCCCCGCCCCTTTGGACCCGGCGCCTCGACACTGTCTTCCTCCATCCGTTTTTAGGCCCGTTCACTTTTCTCGCCGTCGTCGTCGCTGTTTTTCAGACCATTTTCAGCGGCGCCAAACCGTTGATGGATGGAGTTGAAAACGTCATTGCCATCTCCGGCAACTGGATCGGCGCCGCACTCCCCGATGGCCTCGTGCGCGGTTTTCTCATTGATGGCATCTGGGCCGGCGTCGGCTCTGTGCTCATCTTCCTGCCACAAATCCTCCTTCTCTTCCTGTTCATTGGTGTACTCGAAGACTCCGGCTATCTGGCCCGCGCGGCACTCATCGCCGACCGCACGATGTCGCTCGTGGGACTCCAGGGCAAGGCTTTCATCCCCCTCTTATCGGCCTATGCCTGCGCCATTCCCGCCATCATGGCCACCAGAACCATCGAGAACAAACGCGACCGCCTAGCCACCATTCTCATCGCCCCTTTCATGACCTGCTCGGCTCGCCTCCCTGTCTACTTGTTGATCATCGCCGCCTTTATTCCCGATCGGCCGCTGCTCGGACCCCTGCTAAACACCCAAACCGCCGCCATGCTGGGGCTTTACCTCCTGGGCTTCCTGGCCGCTATCGCCACGGCCCAACTGCTACGTTCCACGGTGCTCCGCCGCCAGCAAACTGTCTTTGTCCTCGAACTGCCTCCCTACCGCATGCCCAATATCCGCTCACTCGGGCTGCGTCTCTATGATCGCGCTGTGGTCTTCCTCAAACGCGCCGGAACCGTCATCCTTCTCGTCTCGGCCTGCCTCTGGGTTCTTGCGCACATGCCCTACGAAAACGGCCAACCCGCAAAGCTCGAGCAAAGCTACGCCGGCCAGATCGGCCATTTCGTCGAACCCGCCATCCGGCCTTTGGGTTTTAACTGGAAGATCGGCGTCGGTCTCATTACTTCGCTCGCCGCCAGGGAAGTCATCATCGGCACCCTCGGCACAATCTATGGCATCGAAAACGCCGACAAAGACAACGTCTCCCTCCAGCAAGCCCTCCGCCAGGACCTTTCTCCCGCCGCCGCCGCCGCCCTTCTCGTCTTTTTTGCCTTCGCCATGCAGTGCTTTTCCACCGTCGCCGTCGTCCGCAGAGAGACCGGCAGTTGGTTTTGGCCCTCGGTGCAATTTATTTACATGACGTCTTTCGCCTATGTATCCGCCTGGGGTACTTACCTGTTTCTGAACCGTTAGTCCCCCATGCGGGAGTACTACAACTGCCGCGCCGGTCTCTCAGCCGGTTAAGTACTGAGCACTAACGAATTCAGCGTTCCATTGGAGCCTTCACCATCAATCGCAAGACTTCAATCATGCGACCCATGCGTGCTTTTTCACTTGCTCTCCTCCGCAACCTGGGCACTTCCTAGTTTCCCGGTAATCTTCCAAGACGACCTGGATTCGCAAAACAGCAACGATGTTATGCCCGGCGGCGCAAGTCTGGGCCAGCCCCACCGGCAGCAGCAGCATCGCCACGGTAAACGGCGCTGGCACGCATCTTCTGGCCAGTCTCTTCCTGCCGCTCACCGGCAACAGGACGGCCGGTCTCAACAGCGGCTTCGACGTCTATTTCCCCGCCGCCGCCTGCGGTAATGACGAAGCCACAGGCACCGTTCCGCCCTCCGGCGTCCCCGAACCCCGCACGTGGGCCATGCTCGCCTCCGGTCTCACCATGCGTAATCACCCCGCCCATATACGGCGTCAGGCTCATCGACCTCGCCCCCTGCCCCCCAATCGTGCCGCCTGTCCACAAGAATCGCCGCCGTCTCCCCTACGCACGGCACCCACCATCCCCGCCCCCTTGTACTGTATTCTTATCACCATGGAGATCATCTTCGAACTACGCGAAGACGACGAAGGCACGTTATTCGCCCGCGCCCTCGGCCACGCCATCTTCACCGGAGCCGCGTCCTGGGAGGACCTCCGCCGCAACGTCATGGAAGCCGTCCTGCTTCATTACGAGGACGAGCCCCCCTGCTCCCGCTTAATTCGCCTCCACTACGTCAAGGACGAATTGATTCTCCTCGAAGCCCAATGAAAATCCCGCGTGACATCTCTACGGCCCGCCTCGTCCGCATGTTGAAATCCATCGGCTATAACGACGAGCGCCACCGGGGAACCCATATCCGCCTCCTCCGCGCCGGCAACCCGCCTCACGCCATAACTCTTTTCAATGGCGACCCCATCTCGATCCCAGCCCTTCGAGCCATCCTTGTTGCCGCCGCCGAGGCTAAATACTGGCCTGTGGATGTCGTTCTCGACTTACTCTAATACGCCTTCGCAATCACCACCCGCCGCTCCACTTCCTCCCCCGTAATAATACACTTCCCCGGCCCGTCATACTCATCCGTCAACGGTATATTCCGCACACTCGCCCGGAACTCCTTAATCGCCGCGTCATTGGAAGGATCATCCTTCAAATGCGCCATCACAAACTTGCCCCCGCCCTTCTCCGCCGTAACATCGTCCAGAATCGCCCGCACTTCCTCCAACGAATTCGCGATAACCGTGTTATCCGCCAACCGCTGCTTCGCCCGAATGAACATATCTTTCTGCATCGCTTCCAACGTCGCCGCCACCCGAGCAGCCAACTCCGTCTGCGGAATCACTTCCTTCACCCCCGTATCGCGCCGCTTCAAAACAATAGTCCCCGCCGCCACATCGCGAGGCCCCAGCTCCAGCACAATCGGCACCCCTCGCCGCTCCCAATGGAAAAACTTCGCCCCCGGCGAATGCCCATCCCGCGTATCGATATGCGCGCCCACCTCGGCAGCCAACTTAACCGCCGCTTCCATCACCAACGCCCGCTCCTCCTCCTTGCGGAAGATCGGCACCAGCACCACTTTCCGGTGCGCCATCTTCGGCGGCAATACCAAGCCTTTATCATCGGAGTGCGTCATAATCAGCCCCCCGATCAGCCGCGTCGATACCCCCCAGCTTGTCTGCCAGACGTAGTCCAGCTTGCCTTCCTTGCTCTGGAACGTCACATCAAACGCCTTGCCAAAATTCTGCCCCAAATCGTGCGAAGTCCCCGCCTGCAGCGCCAAACCGTTCTGCATCATGGCTTCAATCGAATAGGACCGCAGCGCCCCCGCGAACTTTTCCGCCTTCGTTTTCGCGCCCATGATCACCGGCATCGCCATCACGTCTTCCGCCACTTCGGCGTAGACCTTCAACATGCGGATCACTTCCTCCAATGCCTCTTCATGCGTCGAATGCGCCGTATGCCCTTCCTGCCATAGAAACTCCGTCGTCCGCAGGAACATCCGCGTCCGCAGCTCCCAGCGAACAACGTTCGCCCATTGATTAAGCAACATCGGCAGATCCCGATAGCTCTGAATCCACTTCCCGAAGAAGTGCCCGACAATCGTCTCCGACGTCGGACGGATCACATACGGCTCTTCCAGCTTCTTCCCGCCAGCGACGGTGACCACCGCCAACTCCGGCGCAAAGCCCTCCACGTGCTCGGCTTCTTTCTTGAGAAAACTCTCCGGAATCAGCAGAGGCAGATAGACGTTCTGGTGGCCAGTGGCCTTAAATCGCGTGTCCAACTCACGCTGCAATACCTCCCAAACGGCGTATCCGTTTGGCTTAATAACCATGCAGCCTTTCACGATCTCGGCCGGCTCGGCCATGTCGCCTTGGATGACGACGTCTTGGTACCAGGTTGCGAAGTCTTTGTCGCGGGGAGTGATGGGTGATTCGGCCATGTTGTTGCTAACTTTTCATGGTACCGCGCCATCAAGGCTCTTCAATAACTCAACCGCATTCCAAACTGAATCTGCCGCGGTATATTCGCCTGTAATAACCGGATCCGCCCAAAGTCAGCCGACGTCACATTGGCTTGTGGACCGTTGAACATCACGTTGTGGAACGCATGAAACCGCTCCGTGCGGAAGTCCAACGCTATCCGTTCCGTCAACGAAATCCGCTTTTCAATCAGCAGATCCCAGTTCTTATTTCCCGGAATCCGCACGTCAGGTACGTTCCGCCTCACATTGCCAAACGGGAACTGCGGCACCCGCGAAAATGCCGCCGGATGAAAGTACAACCCGCCATCTTCCGAATTGGAATCGTTCGGCCCCGTCACCGCCACCGGCGTCCCATTCTCCCAACTGAAATAAACTGCCGTCGACCCACGGTTCATCCGCGCCTTGCCCACCCCGAACGGCAGCTCCACTCGCCTCTGCAATCCGTGATAAGTGGAATGCCCCACCCGCACCTGGCTCGTCGAAATTCCAGTGAATTGCGGATAAGGCCGCAGCAACTGGCCCCGTTGAATCGTCGCCCGCGATGGCGTCGAAGTCGAATCCGTGATCACTCCGAAAAACGGATTCGCCACCGTCGCCTTCAATGCCGTCCCCAGCGCCAAAGCCGAGCCGGGTATCTGGTTGTCCTGCACTCCGCTTGGCAACGCGATCCCCTCCGACGCCGCGTACCCAACTTCCACCACCGTCTTCCACGGCAACTGCCGCTGTTGGCGCAGCGGTCCCGTCGCGCGCCTTTGGACCAAGTTGTTCGTCGACAACCCCTGTAAGTTCCCCAGCGCTGGCAGGAATCTCCTGTCGATCATCCAGACTCAACCATCTAATCGGCCCGAGCGGCCGCTTGCTGCCGATTCGATGCCGTTGCCGTCATTGGAAGGAACACAAATGCGTTCCGTTGTCAGGATCTGGGCAAGGCGAATTCGAAATAGTGTCTTGATGGCAGCGCTAGCCATGCCAGTGACCCGTAAATAGTGCTGAACAAAATTTCGGTTCCGTCGCATACTGACCGCATGGTTATACAGAACCAGATCAAGCGGGCTTTGTCGCAGCCTCCGG
>CAMDKT010000075.1 GCA_945900935.1 Candidatus Sulfopaludibacter sp. SbA3
AAAAGCAGACCTTGATCCAGGTGATCTGTTCGGAAGTGCTTGCCCATAGCCATATCCTACGGCTAGATGAAGGAACAGCCAAAACATTTCGCTGCTGAAATGTCTTTCTCTGCCGGGCGCGGCCAAATCTATCCCCGACACACTCCTAGTGCGGCGCCGCTGGACTAAGTCCAGCCCAGATCTCGCATGGCCCAAGGAGCGTTCCATACTTTGACCATGCGTTCGACTTTGTTGTCGCCATTCATGGTCAGGAAGTAGACATAGTGGGAAAAGGTTTCCTTGTGGGTCGGCGGTACCGGGCCGCCGACTCCGGTGTGCGTGGCGTGATAGGTCGCAAAGAATATGGCTGTTCGCGTCAATTCATCGTAGGCCGAGGCGTGCAGCTCATACGTCGCGCCGGGCGCGGTTACCGTGGCGAAACCGTACATCCAATCGCAATAGTTTTGGACCGTCTTCACTCCTACCAATGGTTCGCTCTGGGCGGCAAATGTTGCGCCCTCGGCAACATAGGCCTGACATCCGGCCCAACCTTCCGGAGCTTCACAGGCAACAAAAAATTTGGTTGCGTTTTCAAAAGCGGTCATTGTTTCTCCCTTGTAACTTAGCCAAAAAGCGCCTGGAACGTCAGGATGCAAGTGATGCCAACGAGCGACGTGACGACTTTCATCATAGTCCAACTGCGAAGCGTCTGCGGGACGGTCATGCCGAAGTATTCGTTGACGATCCAGAAGCCGGCATCGTTGACATGCGAGAGCACGGTACCGCCGGCGCAAAGGGCGAGGACGATAATCTCCGGGGAGTAGCCGGGGATGCCTTTAACGAGCGGGGCGACGATGCCGGCGGCGGTGATGATGGCCACTGTCGCCGAGCCCTGCGCCATCCGCATACCGGCGGCGACCGTGTAGGCGACGATGAGCGGGGAGATGGCCGAGGAGGCCAGGAGTTGGCCCGCATACGGGCCGACGCCGGAATCGACGATGATCTGTTTGAACGCGCCGCCGCCGCCCATGATGGCGAGGAGCGTGCCGATGGGCATCAGCGAATCGGTGGCCATTTTCCCGAGCTGATCGCGGTTGAGGCCGCGGCGAATGCCGAAGACGTACATGGCGAAGAGGGCGGTTATGAGGAGCGCTGTGAACGGGTGTCCGAAAAAGCCGAGGACGCCGCCGGACTGAAATTTGGCGAGGTCGGCGATCGAGGAGGCGAAGATGAAGATGACGGGGAGGAGGAGGATCAGGATCACGAGTCCGACGCTGGGCGGAGGCAAATCCGACTTCTCTTCCTTGACGCGGGAGGCGATTTCCGGGACGGGGATGTGGAGACGATTGGCGATCCAGCGGCCATAGACGATGCCGCCGGAAATGGCCATGGGGATGGATAGAAGGGCACCGTAGAGGATGGTGAGGCCGAGGTCTGCGCCGAGGAGCGAGGCGGCGGCGGAGGGCGCGGGGTGGGGCGGAACCATGGCGTGGGTGACGGTGAGCGCGGCGGTCATCGGCAGGCCGTAATAGAGGAGAGATTTCTTGGATTCGCGGGCGAGGTTCCACGCGAGCGGAACCATGATGATGAAGCCGACTTCGAAGAAGATCGGCAGGCCGACGAGGAAGGCGGCCACGAGGACGGCCCAGACGGCGTTCTCCTTTCCAAACTTGGTGAGGAGCCAATCGGCGAGCACGCGGCCGCCGCCGGAGTGTTCGAGGAACCGGCCGATCATGGCGCCAAGGGCGACGACGACCGCGATGAACCCGAGGGCTTCCCCGAAGCCGGTTTGAATGGATTTGATGACTTTCAGCGGCTCCATGCCGACCGAAAGGCCGAGCGCCATGGAGCTGATTAACAGCGCCAGGAAGGCGTGGAGCCGGACGGCGAGAATCAAGAAGAGCAGGAGCGCGATGGCGCCCAGCGTCATGGAGAGGAGGAAGGGTCCGTTTTCTGGCACGAATCAGTAAGTTTACACTGTATGCATGGAACGCCGAAATTTCTTTGGATCGAGCTTGTCGGCCGGCCTCATGCAAGGCACGCCGGAGCCGCAGATTGACCGTGAATACCAGTCGGGAGGGACCGGGGGCGTTTCGTATCAGACACCTTTAATTATTGAGCGCAAGCAGGCGGGCAAGCCGCACGCGGGGAAGGTGTTCGCGGCGATACAGCCGCACTGCGACGATATTCCGATCTTCGCGGGCGGGCTGGTGTTGAAGCTCATTGATGAAGGGTACACGGGGTATCTGATCACACTGTCGAACGATTCCTTGGCGGGGACGGGGCCGACGTTTGGCGACATTGTGTTGAAAAATGAACAGGACACTTTCGAAGTGGGGCGGCGATTGAAGTGTAAGGAATCGATCTTCCTGAACTATCCGAATCACAACATGGACGCGTGGCCCATTGTGGAAATTCGCGCGCGGCTGATCTTCCTGTTTCGCGTGCTGCGCGTGGACACGGTGATTGTGTATGACCCGTCGTCGTTGTATGAGCGGAACCCGGATCATACGGTGGGAGCGCGGGCGGTGGAGACAGCGTTTTGGATGGCGTCGAGTCCTTGGGATTATCCGGAGCATTTCCGGGCGGGGTTAACGCCGCATGGGCCAAAGGATGCTTATTATTTTGCGAGGGGGCCGCAAATCGTGAATCGGGTAGTGGATATCGGGGATTACATGGATGCCAAGGTTCATGCGAATTTGGCGAATGTGACGCAGGGGCCGGCGGGGAAGAATGGGGCGATGTTGAAGGCGCGGCTGGCGGCGCAAGGGAAGCGGTTGCCGTTGTTGGGGAATGACGATGAGACGGCGAATCGCAATTATGCTAAGTATTTTGCTTTGTCGCGGGACCGTGTGCGGGGGAAGCAGCATGGGTTGCAATATGCGGAGGTGTATCATTACGTCTCGCGGGATGAGAGCCCGGTGGATGAGTATGTGGCGCGGAACGCGGTGGCGTTGTAGGGGGCGCATGCACTCTGAATAGGAACGCCTTGAAATGGCCGGCTTGGATTGGTGGCGTTGCCCCGCCGTGGAAAGTACCCCCGGCAAGGTGGGTGAAAACGTTGAAGGTTTGAGCGTCGAAGATAGTGATGGAACAGTTCGACGTCACGCGAGAACAGATAGTGGCCGTGCTCGAATTTGTAACGGAGAGCCTTAAAGCGGCGCCGACCGAAGATATGGCCGTCGATGCTCATTCTCTTTGACCACGGAGCTCGGCGAGGTGTTACCCGGGCGCTTCGCGCCCACAGCGCCATCAAAGCAAAGGGGAGAGGATGGCACAAACGGTACTTTATTGAATGCGGCGGAGGAAGCCTCGGTGGATCTGTTGTTCACGACGAACCAGGGAATTCGCTGCCAGCAGAACTTGACCGGGCGTAAGATTGCGCTCGTCGTTTTGACCGGGACGACCAAATGGTCACGCGTTCGACTGCATCTTGATCGCATCGCAGCCAGCGTGAACGCCGCCGCGCCCGGCATGGTTACGATCTTCCCCGCCAGCGCGAGAAAGCGTTTCGCGGCGGCGGAATCAATTCCGAAGAAGCGACGGCCGCGAACTTCCAAAGTGCCAAGGCAACCATGGCCGCTGCCGCCACACTCGCGGGAGTCATCCAGCGACGCGCCTTCCGCGCGAGGGGGCCGAGTTGAAGCCGTGGCTGGCGGCGGCGATGGGGCGTTCCATACACACCGCGGTATTCGGAGGAAGGCTTCTTTTGGCGATATGCACTGCATATATACTGTAGATGCATCTTCGATTGGGACCAGCACAACTTCAGGAAGATTAAGGCTCATGGGATCACTGCTCCCGAAGCGGAACAGGCCATTTCAATTCGTCCGATATTGATCTATGAGCAAGATGCGGATGGCGAATCCCGCTATGTCTATTACGGTGAGACCGAAGGGCTTCGACTGTTGGCGGTCATCTTGACGGAACGAAATGGAAAGATTCGCGTGATCACGGCGTACGAACTGGACGCCGGCCAGAAGCGCGACTACCTTGAACGCCGAATGAATGAGGAGTAGGAAAATGGAAATACGCGGCAGGAAAAAAGTGGGCATTCCAAAGTTCGTGAGCGAGCAGGCTGAAGCAAAGTGGTGGGCCAGTGTCGAGGGCCGCACATTCTTGAAGGCGCAAGCGCCGCCCAAGAGTTCTGCCGCTCGCGGTGGTTCACCGCTGGTTGCAAAACTGGCGCGGGCGAGCAGCGTGCAGATCGCGCTGCGGCTGCCCGCGCCGGATCTTGCCAAGGCGCGGGAGATCGCTGAGCGCAAGGGAATTGGCTACCAAACGCTATTGAAGATGCTCGTGCATGAGGGTCTTCAGCGAGCGGAGGGAAAAGGGTGAGGTGAACGAAGACCGCGCCCCCAATTTGATACGATCATCCTATGCGTTTAGCCCTGCTATTATGCGTGGTGCCTTTAACGGCCGCGCCGGACACGGCCGCCGAACAGTTCGAAATGAAAGTGCGGCCGATATTGGCGAACCGCTGTTATGGCTGCCACTCCACCGCGCCGTTGGGCGGGTTAGCCGTGAACTCGCGGAATGGGCTGTTGAAGGGCGGTAAGACCGGGCCCGCGGTGGTGCCTGGCAAGCCTGAAGAGAGCCTGTTAATACAGGCCGTCGCGCATACGAACGAGAAGATGAAGATGCCGCTGGGCGCGGCTCGGATGCCGGAGAGCGAGATCGCTGTGTTGACCGATTGGATCAAGGCAGGGGCGTATTGGCCGGAAGTGAAAGTGGCCGCGACGCCGGGCAAGGGCAAGTATGTCATCACCGCCGAACAGCGGAAGTTTTGGGCGTTTCAGCCGGTCCGGAAGGTCGATGGGACAATTGACAGTCTGGTGAATGAAGAGCTCCGGGCGAAGGGGTTGATCGCGAACAAGCCAGCCGCGCGGCGCGACTTGATTCGGCGGGCATATATCGATTTGACTGGCCTGCCGCCGGCGTTTGAAGAAGTGCGCGCGTTCGAGCGGGATTCGTCGGCGGGGGCGTTTGCCAAGGTGGTCGATAAACTATTGGCGTCTCCGCATTATGGCGAACGCTGGGCGCGGTATTGGCTGGACGTGGCGCGCTACTCCGATGACCGCATGGACAGCGATGTCGATTTGCCGTATCCGAATTCCTTTCGCTATCGCAATTGGGTGATCGATGCGTTTAATTCCGATATGCCTTACGACTTGTTTGTGAAGGCGCAGATTGCGGGCGATCAATTAGAGAAGAAGGAGTTGGCCGTGGGGCTGGGGTTTTATGGGTTGAGTCCGGAGTTGACCGATGATCGTGTCGACGTTACGACGCGCGGTTTTATGGCCTTAACCGGGGCTTGCGCGCAGTGTCATGACCATAAGTTCGACCCGATTCCGACGAAGGATTATTACGCATTGCAAGGCGTGTTCAGCTCGACGAAACGGGCGGAGTTTGAGTTGGCGCCGGTGGACCAGGTAAAGGCGTACAAGGCGCAGGAGAAGAAGATCAACGAGATTAAGAAGCGGATTGAGACGTTCCTGAAAGGGCAGGCGGAGGAGTTGGCGGAGATGCTGGCGTCGGAGTCTCCGAAGTATATTCGGGCGGCGCGACATCCGGGGGTTGGGACGGAAGGCTTGGACGCGGAAGTGCTGGCGCGATGGGTGCGGTATTTGAAAACGGGGCCGCTGGACAACAAGTATTTGCAAGGGTGGGAGAAAGAGTCATTCGACTTAAGCGCGTTCCGGCAGGAGGCGCTTTCCCTGTTGGCCGAGCGAAAAAAAGTGGACGAGCAGAACCTGCAACAGGGCACCAAAAACGAGGACACGGTGAGGGGCACGACCTTCGCGCTGCCGCCGAACCGGTACTTTATGTGGCGGGACCTGTTCTTCAACGATTTCTATGGGCGCGAGTTTAAGCAGGAGGAAGACGGGGTGTTGTGGTTCGGGCCGAACCGCGGGTTCTACACTTCCGATGGGACCATTGAGCGGTTCTTGACCGGGCGGTGGAAGGGCTATCTGAACGACATGCGAGCGGAGATGAAAGATCTGCAGGCGGCGCTGCCGCCGCAGTATCCGTTCGCGCACGCGGTCAAGGATAATCCGACGCCAATCAACGAACGTGTGGCGATTGGCGGCGCGCCGGAGAACCTGGGAGAAGAAGCGCCGCGGGCGTTCCTTTCGATTCTCTCGGCAGGCGATCCGAAGCCGTTTACGAAGGGCAGCGGGCGGTTGGAGCTGGCGGAGGCGATTGCGTCCGCGGAGAATCCGCTGACGGCGCGGGTGATGGTGAACAGGATTTGGCAGCACCATTTTGGCGAGGGAATCGTGCGAACAGTTTCAAACTTTGGACGGATGGGCGATACGCCATCTCACCCGCAATTGCTCGATCAGTTGGCTTCGTCGTTCGTTGCCGGCGGGTGGTCAATGAAGAAGCTGCACCGGGAGATTTTGTTGTCGGAAACCTATCAACGCAGCGCCGAGCAGAACGAGAAGAATTTCGCGGCGGACCCGGATAACCGGCTGCTTTGGCGCGCGAACCGGCAGCGATTGGACGCCGAGTCGATGCGCGACACGCTGCTGCAATTGAGCGGAGAACTGGACGGCGCGCCCGGCGCGAAGCCATTACCGCTGGATCAGCCGGAGAACCGGAAGCGGTCGATTTATGGGTTTATCAGCCGTCGGAAATTGGACGGAACGCTGGCGCTGTTTGACTTTCCAAATCCGAACCTTTCGGCGGAGAAACGGATTGTGACGGCGACGCCGTTGCAGCAGCTTTATTTCTTGAACGGCGAGTTTCTCGGGGCGCGGGCGGAGGCGTTGGCGAAGAAGCTGACGGGGACCCCGGAGGAACGGATTCGGCAGGCGTACCGGACGGTGTTTGGGCGGGAGGCGACGGCGGCGGAGTTGCAATTGGGCCGCGAGTTTGTGGCCGCGGGCGAATGGCGCGCCTATGCCCAAGTGTTATTGAGCGCGAATGAATTGTTGTTTGTGAATTAGGTACATATGAACCGTAGAGAAGCATTGGTCCGAATGACGAACGGGTTCGGGGCAATTGGCCTGGCGGGCCTGCTGCACGGCGAATCCGCGTCGCTGCTGCCGAAGAAGCCGCACTTCGCGCCGAAGGCGAAGCAGGTGATTTTTCTATTCCTAAACGGCGGTCCGTCGCAGGTAGACACGTTCGATCCGAAGCCGGCTTTGGCCAAGTATCATGGAAAGCCGATGCCGGGCGAGTTCAAGGCGGCGAAGCAGGAACGGGGCACGCTGATGCAGTCGCCGTTCGGGTTCAAGCGGTATGGGCAGAGCGGATTGGAGATCAGCGATCTGTTCGCGAAGACGGCGGCGCACGCCGACGATCTATGCGTGATCCGGTCGATGCATACGGATTTGCCGGCGCATCAGCAGGCGATCATGCAGATGAATTCGGGGCGCGTGATTCCGGGATTTCCGTCGTGGGGGGCGTGGACGACTTACGGGTTGGGCACGGAGAATGCGAACCTGCCGGGGTTCATTGCCTTGTGCGCGGGCGTGCCGGATGTGGGTCCGCAGTTGTGGAGTTCGTCGTTTTTGCCGGCGGCGTATCAGGGGACGTATGTGCCGGCCGATGAGACCGATCCGGAGAAGATGATTCAGCATTTGCGGAATCGAACGGGGAGCGCGGCGGAGCAGAAGCGGCGCGTGGAGTTGTGGCAGAAGCTGAACCGGATGGAGTTGGCCGAGCGTGGCGGGGATGCGCAGTTGGAGGGTCGAATTCAATCGATGGAAGTGGCCTACCGGATGCAGGCGGAGGCGTTGGAGGCGTTCGATATTGCAAAGGAAACGGCGGCGGTGCGGGCGCGGTATGGGGCGGATCAGTTCGAAAACGAGTCGGAGATGCACATCAAATCGGCGACGCGCGACGGCGATTTTGCGCGGGGTTGCTTAGTAGCCCGGCGGTTAATTGAGCGCGGGGTAAGAGCCGTGCAAGTGTATGCCGGGAATGACAAGCCATGGGACAGCCATCATGACATTTTGGTGCACCGAAGGCTGGCGCGGCAGGCGGATCAGCCGATTGCCGCGTTGTTATCGGATCTGAAGGCGTCGGGGTTGTTGAAAGAGACGATTGTTATCATCGGCGGCGAGTTCGGACGGAGGCCGTGGACAGAAGTGGCTGGGCGAATTAACGTGCAAAATGGACGCAATCATAACAATGAAGGCTTCACTACCGTGCTGGCTGGCGGCGGCGTGAAGGGCGGATACGCGCATGGCGCAACGGACGAGTTTGGGTATCAATCGATTGAGAAGAAGGTGCATGTGCATGACATGCATGCGACTGTTCTGCACCTTCTTGGATTGGAACATACTAAGTTGACTTACCCGTATTCCGGAAGGGATTTCCGGCTTACGGATGTTGCCGGGAATGTGGTGAAAGAGCTAATTGCTTAGACCGCTTTTGTTAGAACGCGGTTGAGGCGTTGGACAAAAGCGGCAGGGTCATCCAAGGCGACGCCTTCGATGAGCAGGGCTTGGTCGAAGAGGAGGAATGCGGCGTCGTTCAGGATGCCGTCGTCGTCGGCAGCTTGCAGCTTCTTCACAATTTCGTGATCCGGGTTCACTTCGAGGATCGGCTTTGAATCGGGCATGCCGCCGGACTGGCCCATCGACCTCAGCATCTGGCGCATTTTCATCGACGGCTCGTCTTCATCGGAGACGATGCAACTGGGGCTGTCGGCGAGGCGCATGGAAGCGCGGACGTCCTTCACTTTGGAACCAAGCGCGGCTTTCAGCTTTTCGAGCAGCGGCTTCAGGTCTTCGCTCTTGTCCTTGTCGTCTTCTGATTTCAGATCCTCGCCGGCGGAGGTTTTGTTGACGGCCTTGAGATCGATGTCGCCGTACTTGTCAATGCCGGCGAAAACGAATTCGTCGGCCTCGTCGTCGAGGACCAGAACCTCGATGTCCTTCTTCTTGTAAATCTCCAGGAGCGGCGAAGTGCGCAGTTGAGCCGAAACGCCGCCGGTGATGAAGTAGATGGCCTTCTGGCCCTCCGACATGCGGGCTTTGATTTCGGCGAGGCTGGTCCAACCGTCGGCTTTCGTCGTCTTGACGCGGATCAGATCGAGGAGCGCGTCGCGGTTGGCGAAGTCACTGTAAAGCCCTTCCTTCATGGGCCGATTGTACTGCTCGATGAAGGCGGTGTACTTGTCCTTGTCCTCCTCGGCGATGGACTTGAGTTCGTTCAGAACCTTCTTCACGCTGGCGGTGCGGATCGCGGCCAATGTGCGGTTTTGCTGGAGTATTTCGCGGCTGACGTTGAGCGGAAGGTCTTCGCTGTCGATGATCCCGCGGAGGAAGCGGAGGTAAGTTGGCAGCAGCTCTTTCGAATCGTCGGTAATGAAAACGCGCTTAACGTAGAGCTTGACGCCGGGCGTGTAATCGGCCTGGTATAGATCGTAGGGTGCCTTCGACGGAACGTAGAAAAGCGTCGTATATTCCATGGTTCCTTCGGCCTTGGTGTGGAACCAGAACATGGGGTCTTCGTAGCCGCCGGCGATGGTTTTGTAGAGCTCTTTATAGTCTTCGTCTTTGAGTTCGGATTTAGAACGTTTCCAGAGGGCGCTGGCGGAATTGACCTGTTCGGTCTTGTCGCCTTCGGTCAGGTAAATCGGAAAGGCGATGTGGTTGGAGTACTTCTTGATGATCTCGCGGAGTTTCCAGCCGTTGGCGTAATCTTTTCCGTCCTCATTGAAATGGACGGTAACAGAGGTACCCTGTTGCTGCCTCTCGGAAGGCTCGATGTCGAAGCCGGTTTTGCCGTCGCTGGTCCAGCGGAAGGCCTGTTCTTCGCCGGCCTTGCGGGAGATGACGTCCACGCGATCGGCGACGATGAAGGCGCTGTAGAAACCGACGCCGAACTGGCCGATGAGGTTCGAATCGCGCTTGGCGTCACCGCTTAAGTTGGCTAGAAAATTCTTGGTGCCGGAGCGGGCGATGGTGCCGAGATGATCGACCAGATCCTGCTCATTCATGCCGATGCCGTTGTCGGAGATGGTTAGAATTTTCTTTTCTTCGTCGAGAGTGAGCTCGATTTTGGGGTCGAAGGCGATCGACTTCAAGGACTCCTCGGTCAGCGTCAGATACTTCAGCTTGTCGAGCGCGTCGGAAGAGTTCGAGACGAGTTCGCGCAGGAAGATCTCCGGGTGCGAGTAGAGCGAGTGGACGATGAGGTGTAGAAGTTGATTGACTTCAGTTTGGAATTCGCGTTTTGACATGGGGTTTGGATAGATTGGACCCGATTGGGGAACCTTTTTCTATTTTTGCAGATCCGGCGAAGGCCGCGCCCGGAAACCGGGACCACGACGTGTTCGTCATCGCCTCCACGGGAGGTGCCGACATTCCCGTCATGGAGGAAATGAATCGTGAAATCGTTCTCGGCTGGAACTCCCGTACTCCTAAAGGACAACCTCGGCGATGCGTATCCGATGGGCTTTGACAATAAGGGAACAGACTATTACAACATCAACCCGGGAGGCGGCCATCAGGTCTTCACGCCCCGCCTCAATAAATCCCCGACTCCTTCGCCACGTCGTGTTCCATGGCCCAGCGCGCCTCCTGGGCCATCGACGGATCGACGACCGACTTCACCTCGCTAATCGTATCCGCCGCTAATCCGCTGAGATAGGCGTGCTCACGGATCAGCCGTTCATCCCGCGCGATATAAATGCTGTAAATTTTATCGGCGGTGACGAAACTTTCCACCCATTGGATGTTCGAGCCGATCTCCTCCAGCGCGCGGCACGACTTATCGGCAATCACAGCCAGTTCGTCCCGCGACATCGCGCCCGCGCCCGGCATCTTCCGTTCGATCACGTACTTTGGCATGGTTTCGCCTTTCTCAAATACTCCACAGGAGGCAGGCAGCGACCACGGTCCCCACCGTCGCGCCGCCATAACAAAAAACGTTGATGAATTCGCTTAGATGCTTGATCTGTAATCCGTCGTAGAGAGTAAACCGGAACCGGTGCGCCCAGTGGAACAACGGCAGCGAACATAAGACCAGCAGGTAGACGCGAGTCATTGGATGTCTAAGTAAGACGAGTAACTTCTCGTAACCCGGTCCGTCCAGCCATCCCAGCGGAAACGCCAGCGCGAACAGCAATAAGTGGATCGGCATCAGCAGCGCCGAAACCACGCCGCCGGCGCTAAAGAGCAGCCACAAAAAAGGTTCGTTTGATCGCTTGCTCATTTACCCTCGCATCAGGATCCAGGCTATAGCCGCCGATAACACAGCCCAAGCCGCGAAGTTTGGCGCCGAGATGGCCAGGTTCGGAAGACGCCTCCCGCCCACGCGGACCACCATCGCCTTCGGGGCCAGATTAAACCACGTCACGGCATGGAAAACCACAAAAAACAGACTGACCGCGTTCAACACGAGCAGCAGCGGACTGCGCAGCCAATCCTGAAATTCCGCATACCTCGCCGGTCCGGCCGCCAAGGCCCGGATCTGCAGCAGCGTCAATATCACCGTCCAGGCCACGAAGACGCTGCTGGCTTCGCGCAGGATGAATTTCAAATACACCCAGCGCGTCAGCCACCAGTAAGTCGAAACGCGCGGGTGGTACGACTTAGGCAGATACTCGGTGGGATTGATCATAACTTACTCCGACCCCCGCGGCAGCACCAGGGCCTTCACCCATTCCATCGTAGCCGTCAACTTATACTGTTGAATAGCCCCGGCTGGGTCCACATGCTTGGGACAAACCTGCGTACACTCGCCGACAAAAGTACACCCCCAAATGCCGTCGTGCTGGGACAGGATGTCCATGCGCTCACTGGCCCCCTCGTCGCGCGAGTCCATGTTATACCGCTGCGCCAGGGCAATCGCCGCCGGACCGATAAACAGCGGATCCAATCCGTAAACCGGGCAGGCGGCATAACATAACATACAGTTAATGCACATGCTGTACTGCTTATACGCCTCTAATTGCTCGGGCGTTTGGAAGTACTCCTCGTCCAGCGGTTTTTCCACCTTCCGGATGATCCACGGTTTCGACTTTTCGAGCTTCACCAGGAAGTCCGACGTGTCGACCACCAGATCCTTGAGCACCGGGAAATTCTTCATCGGCTCCACGCGCACCGGGCCCGGCGCGTAGTCGGAAAGAAACGTGGCGCAGGTCAGTTTGGGAACGCCGTTCACAGTCATCCCACAGCTCCCGCAGACTCCCATGCGGCACGACCAGCGAAACGTCAGCGAGCCGTCCAAATGGTCCTTGATGTAATTCAGCGCGTCGAGCACCACCCACTCCTTGCGGAGCGGGACCTCAAAGGAGTCGAATCGCGGCTTCTCGTCCTGGGCCGGATCATAACGTGTAACTTCGATTGTGATTCTGTTCGCCATTCCAGTTCACTTTCCGTAGACCCGCTCGGCGGGAGGCCAGCGAGTGATTGTCACGGGCGCGTATTCCACGCGCGGCCGTCCTTCCGCGTCGCGGTACGCCAGCGAGTGCGCCAGAAAGTTCTTGTCGTCGCGCGCCGGATAATCCGTGCGCTGGTGGGCACCGCGCGACTCTGTGCGCCGCAACGCGGACTCCGCCATCGTCTCAGCCACCTCTAACATGCAGGATAACTCCAGCGCGGAAATCAGCTCGGTATTGAATAAGTGGCCCCGGTCATCCATTCGAATATCTTTGAACCTCTCCTGCAGTTCCTGCAGCTTGCCGGACGCTCCTGCCAGCGATTCATGAGTGCGATAAATGCCGGCGCACTGCTCCATGATCTTCTGCATCTCCTCGCGGAGTTCGGCGATCGACTCACGGCCTCCGGTCTTGCGCAGAAACTGCGTTTGCAGCCGCGCCTCTTCGTCCAGCGCCTGGGCCAGCAGAGCCCGTCCAGGAGCCTTCTGCCCGGACGCATAATCGGCGGCCGCGCGCCCGGCCCGGGCTCCGAAGACGAGCAGTTCCGAAAGCGAATTGGAACCCAACCGGTTCGCCCCGTTGATGCTCACGCAAGCTGTCTCGCCGGCCGCGTAGAGGCCCGCCAACGGCGTGGCCCCATTGATGTCCGTGTGAACGCCGCCCATCATGTAATGAACCACCGGACGGACCGGAATTAACTGCGTGATCGGATCGATGTTCTCGTACTTCAAGCACAACTCGCGGACAAACGGGAGCTTCGTGTTGATCGTCTTCTCGCCCAAATGGCGAAGGTCCAGATTCACCACAGCCCCGTATGGCCCCTCCACCGTCCGGCCCTTTTCCTGCTCCTTAACAAACGCCTGGGAGAGCCGGTCGCGCGGCCCAAGCTCCATGGTGCGCAATACCGGCTTCGGTTCCGGCGTCCCAAGATTATAATCCTGTAAATACCGGTAGCCATCCTTGTTGAGTAAGTAGCCGCCTTCGGCGCGGGCCGCCTCAGTAATTAGAATTCCAGTAAACGGAAGACCCGTCGGATGATACTGAACGAACTCCATATCTTTCAATGGAGCGCCCGCGCGATAGGCCAGCGCCATCCCATCGCCGGTCTTAATCGAGGCATTCGTAGTGAAGCGGAATATCTTGCCGCAGCCGCCGGTACACAGAATAACAGCCTTGGCGGTAATCGCCTGGACCTTCCCGGTGGTCAGTTCCAACGCCACCACTCCCTGCGCGCGGCCATCGTCCACCAGCAGCCGGGTAGCATAGAATTCGTCGTAGCGAACGACAGCGTCGTATTTCAGCGAGGTCTGAAACAGCGTGTGCAGCATGTGAAAACCGGTCTTGTCGGCCGCGAACCATGTGCGTGTCTTTTTCATCCCGCCGAATGGCCGGACGGCAACGCGTCCGTCCGGTTCCCTGCTCCACGGACAACCCCAATGTTCAAGCCGCATCAACTCCTGCGGCGCCTCCTTTACGAAGGCTTCCACGGCGTCCTGATCGCAGAGCCAGTCGCCGCCGGAGATCGTGTCGTAGGCGTGGTCATCCAGACTGTCGTCTTCCAGATGAACCCCGGCGGCCCCGCCCTCGGCGGCCACCGTATGACTCCGCATCGGGTACACTTTCGAGACAACCGCCACGCTGAGTTTCGGATTCGCTTCGGAGATGGCGATCGCCGCCCGTAAGCCGGCCCCGCCGCCGCCAACCAGCACAATGTCGTGAGATGAGATATCGAGCATAATGGCCGAGTATAGTGGTCCCAGGAATTCAGACCAGGCAATAAGCTAAGATTTCGACGGAGTCAAAAACCAAGGAGAGGTCGATGACGACGACGAGAAAAAAGTACAGTCCTAATTTCAAA
>CAMDKT010000076.1 GCA_945900935.1 Candidatus Sulfopaludibacter sp. SbA3
TCCTTGGTTTTTGACTCCGTCGAAATCTTAGCTTATTGCCTGGTCTGAATTCCTGGGACCACTATATGGTTTCGCGCCAAAGTCGAAACTGAAATTTGCCCCCTCCTGGAGGAATATTGGTACGACTCGCCGGATAGGGCTAGGCACGCCCGCGCCAAATTGCTGGCACACACATCCTGACAGCGATGGAACCACTACTCGACGCTCGCTACATCGGTCGCATTCCGGTTCGAAATATCTGGCTACTCATGCTCTACGCCTCCGAACTCAGCCGGTTCGGAGGAATTCGGAATGTAACCCTCGAGCCGGACCGAGAGGACCTGCCTGACCTCGTGGCGCGTCTACTAGTCCGGGCAGTTGAGCTTCGCGTGAAGCGAAATCTTACTCGTGGCTATCGCCATCGCGAATCGACTCTCAAACGCGTGCGCGGTCGGATCGACGTCCTCCGAACCGAAGCGCAATGCCTTCTCGACAAAGGAGAAATTTTCTGCCGCTTCGACGAACTTACCATAGACACTCCGCGAAATCGGCTCATCCGTGCCGCGCTGGAACTCATGACGGGCCTTGTCCGCAATCGAGACTTGGTCCAACAATGCCGCTTCCTCTCTGCCAATTTGGCCCGCGCCGGCGTTGGTGGATGCCGCCCCTCACACGCCGACCTGGCACGCGAAACAATTGGACGCAACGATTCCAGTGATCGACTGGTGGTTGCCTTGGCTAACCTCGCTTTTGAACTCTCCCTCCCATCGGAGGAGGCTGGCCCCGTCCCACTTCCAGAACCTGACCGCGAAGAACGCTGGGTACGCAAGCTCTTTGAAAAAGCCATCCTCGGGTTTGCCCGCGCTGAACTGGAGCCGCTTGGCTGGCGCGTACGCGGCGCCGTACGGCTCAATTGGCATTTCTCCGCTTTCTCCGAAGGAATACCAGCTCTGCTTCCCGGGATGGAACTCGATATTGTTCTCGATTCTCCATTTTGTCATTGTCCGCTCATTATCGACACTAAGTTCACTTCCATCCTTGGTGTCGACCGCTTCGGAACGGCCAGGTTCAAGAGCGGGTATCTCTACCAGATGTACGCTTACCTGCGGTCACAACCTGCGTGGAAGGATGCGTCAGGCCTGTTCATCCATCCGGCACTCGATGCCAAAATCGAGGAACATGTAGTCGTTCAGGGCCATCGCGTCACCTTCGCGACCGTCGATCTTTCCAGTTCGCCGGAAGCGATCCGCGGCGAACTCCGGGATATTCTGAATCGTTGCGTCCCAATGTCCAAGTGATCGGGTCTAAGGAAGTATCGCGCTTACGCCACTCCCGCACCGTCACGGGCTTACGGCGCAACGGTCAGTCCGCAACCATCTCCGCGCTCGCGGCCACGGCATCTACTCCAACTTGAACGATCTCGCCAGATGGAGCCCCCGACTCGACTGATGCAAGCCGCTGGACTACGAGGCGGTGGCCTGAAGTTGGGATTAAACCAAACTCAACGACGGCACGCCGGATAACCACGGCTTTCGCGGCGCCCCTCTTCGCTTTCCCGGCCTACAGGGACGACGGCTGCCGTATTTGTAAACGAAATCGGCATCCTATACGCAACTTGCAAAGGTTTTGTAAATGCCGCAAAGACAGCCAAGGTGTATCGGGAATCCCTCCGCGTTGGACTATGAACACGCAAACAGACAGCGTGAAATCAAGCCAAATCAAAGGAAAAACCCCATGTCACCTGTATTCAATACGTTCAAGAAAACCGCCCGCGAGATCGCCATTGCCGCCGCCCTCGCCGGCCTTTGCGCGCCGCTCCAGGCGAACATCGGCCCCCCGGTAAAGGTCAGCCTTGCCAGCGCCGACACCGCCCGCCGAGGCGAACCGGCCGTCATCTACGTCGTCCTCCAGGCCGCCGCCGATGTCGATCACGCCGAGTACAACTTGGCCCCGCCCGCCGGCTGGCAAGTCATCGAAGGCGCCACCCAATGGACCGGACCCCTCAAGGCTGGCCAGCGCATCGAGTTCCAGATGAAAGCCATCCCGCTCTCCGATGAGCCCGGAGAGTTGCAAGCCTCCCTCCGGGTCCCCAACCAGTTGGAGTACAAAACTTCTCTGAACCCGGACCGCATGGGCGGCCAGTTCCCGGAGAAAGCCGGCGTCGAAGAGATCAGCACCGGCAAGAATACAGACCGCGCCGCCGAAGAAGCAATCGAAGCCCGCTTCGAGCCCGGTGTCCCGCTCCCCGAACCAGCCAACGCCACCGAACCGCAAATCCCCGGCCAGCCCGCCAAAGAGACCGCCATCCTCGAAGCCTCGCGAAGCACCAAGGGGCAGCGCGCCGCCGCCGTCTCCATCAACGCCTCCGGACGCTTTACCTACCTCGATGACAACGGCGTCCGGCGCGGTCTCCGCAACGCCACCGTCGAGCTTTGGAATGAAAACCCCGCGCCCTCCTTTGGCGACGAACGCTGCGCCGTAGGCATCACTGACGCTAACGGCAACTTCACCCTCGGCGCCAACTGCGGCGACTTCTTCGACGGCCCCGACCTCTTCGTCAAACTGATCCTCAACAACAGCATCGTCGAAGTGAAGCCCGACAGTATCTTCTCCGGAAGCTACACCGCCCGCAGCGCCACCCGCCTGAACAGCGCCGGCGGCAACGTCGCCTTCGGCACGCTCACCGTCACCGGTACCTCCAACCGCGGCGCAATGCAGGCCCACAACCTCGTCATGCGAGCCCACCAGTTCATGGCCACCATCGGCGAGAGCATGTCCAAGGTCACCGTCAATTTTCCCGGCCAGGGCACCTTCTATGTGCCCGTCTTTGCCTCCATCTCGGTCACATCCGACAGGCCTTTCGGTGACGAAAGCGCCGTCTTCCACGAGTACGGCCACCACGTTCTGGGTACCAAAGCCGAAAGCCCCAGCCCGGACTACGCCAACGGCAATTGCGATGAACCGGACCCCGGCCACTGCCTCTTCCAGCCCGAACTCGGCCGCATCTCCTGGACCGAAGGCTGGCCCAACTACTTCGGCGCGGTACTTCATGAACGTCATAACGTCGAAGACGGCTACGGCACCACGAGCCGACAATTCGAAACCACGCCCACGCTCGACTTCGCCGCCAGCGAACTGGATAACATCGAAGGCGTAATCGCCGCCATCCTCTGGGATCTCGATGACGCTGCCAACGATGACCAGAACGAGCTAGGCGCTGGCCGCCGCGATAACCTTAACCTCTCCTTCAACCAGATCTGGAACGTTATCCGCAACTTCGACCCGTCCAGTGACCTCTTCCACAACCACCCGACCTCGATCCACGAGCTCTGGGAAGGTTTGCGGGAATTTGAGATCGGCAGCATCAACAGGATCTCCGAGGTCTACCGCGAACACGGCATCGTCAAACCGCAACCCGACGTCCGCGCCTCGGTGATCGAGAACCCGCCCTCGCAGCTCCCCCGCGGCACGGTGTTCACGTTATCCAGCACGGTCCGCAACGATGGCAACGAACGCGTCAATAGCGCCTTCACCACTCGCTTCCGGCTGGTCAACACGGTCAACAACGCCGTCGTCACCATCGGCACCCGGACGATCGCGGCCAACATGGCCGCCGGCGCATCCAGCACCGCCGCCGTCAACGTCACCGTGCCGACAACCACGCCCATCGGCACTTACCGCCTCCGGGCCTGCGCCGACTCCGGCAGCGTCGTCCCCGAGTCCGATGAGACCGACAACTGTATCGACTCGACGGGCACCACGGTCGTGCAGTAAAGCCTGGCGGGGCTACATCCCCGCCAAGTTCGGCCAGATCTTGTGCAGGCCCTGCTCCGCGGCCCAAACGTCGAGCTCTAACAAGGAGAGTTCGTCCACCTCGGGAACCAGTTCCAGATCCTTCTCCACTACCAACAGATGGAGATAGCTCTGGCAAGACTGGCAAGTCTGGGTCTGCACCGAATCCCGTCCGTCCGTTGAATAGAAGCCGACCTTATCAGGGTCGGCTTCTCCGCATTCCGGGCACGTTGTTCGACGGAATGGCCACTCCTGCCGACAGAGGGAACAGGCCAGAAACAACGCGTTCCCATTCCCCGCTGGCCGCAACACGCCCAACTGCGGCGCGTGTCCGCATCGCGGGCATTCGTTCGGCGCCGGATCGGGATGCCGCAGCGGCGCATGGCGCGCCCAGGCCTCCAACGCCATCCGCGCAAAGAAGCTTGACGGCGCGAACGGATCCGGATTGTTGTAGTAAGCCGCCACGTCGGGGACAGCGTCCCGCAAAGGCACCGGCGATTGCGAACGCAATGCAATTTGCAGCCGCTCCGCCAACGCCTGCGTGTCTTCAAATGCCGGCTTGGCGTCGCCAATCAAATCGTACGCCGCCGCCACCAACTCCAGCACCTCCGCCGACGCCGGATACCGCGCCGCCAGCAGCCGCGCCCTCAACGGCCGCCCATCTCGCGGAACCACTTGCCGTGGTGCGATCGCGCCCAACCAGCACTCACGGTCCCGCGGACCATCGCCCCCATCGAGCCCGGCACCGCCATCGTGCTCATGTAGAAGTGAACCATAATCCCGCCCATCGACACCGCCGCGCACACCGGGTGCAGCAGGATCGCTCCAAGCCGAAGCGGTCGCGGCGCAAACTCCGGGAACCAGATCACCACGCCCGATAGCAGCAGGAAGAACGCGCTCGCCGACTGGAGCCAGAACATCATCTTCTGCCCCGCATTAAACCGGCCGCTCTCCGGTATTCCCGCCTCAATGTGCTGCGCGTACAGATGGCTCTTGGCCAGCCACACCTGATCGTCCTCGTCGAGCTGCATCTGCCGCGCCCAGCGCCGGAACATCACGCCCAACGCCAGAAAGAAAAACAGCCCGCCCCACGGATGCCATGCCCGCACCGTCTCCCCGCCGCCGAACACGCCCGACAGCCAGAACAGCCGAGGCGACCACAACGCCAGACCCGTGAACGCCGCGTAGAGGAAGCACAGCGCCGATGTCCAGTGCGACGCCCGCTCGGCAAACGAGAATCGCTCAATGGATTTCGTCGTCATGCGTCTCCTTCGGCCCAAATTTCAGGTAGTGCAGCATCGCGCCAACGGCCGTGCCCAGGAACGCCGCGTTGGCCACCCACTTCAGCGGTCCCTTCCACAGCGATACGGCCCACGGGATCCGCGGATCCTTCGGCAGCCCATATTTCTCCGGCTCCGACGCGTGTTTCAACACATACAGCACGTTCGTCCCGCCCACGCCCGGGCCGTCATAAATACCCGCGTCCTTGAAGCCGTCTTCCTTCAACTCCGCCGTCCGCGCCGTCGCCAACTGCACCATGTCCGTTCGCGACCCGAACGTCAGGCAGTTCGTCGGACACGTCCGGATACAAGCCGGCGTCATTCCCGCCGCCACGCGGTCCGAACACAGCGAGCACTTGTAGACCTTCTTCGTCACCGAACTCAATCGCGGCACATCGAACGGACACCCCGTTATGCAATAGCCGCAGCCGATGCAGTTGTCCTGATTGAAGTCGACGATGCCATTCGGTAATTGGACAATCGCGCCCGGCGCCGGACACGCCTTCAGGCATCCCGCGTCGGCGCAGTGCATGCACTGGTACTTGGCCATCAGCCAACTGTTCACGCCGTCGTCGACATGCTCGTTGAACTTGATGAGGTTCCAGAAATTAGAAGTCAGATCCGGCTGCGTCTGGTAGGTGTTGTTGAAGACGCCCAGCGTAAACTCCTGGTCGTTCCACTCCTGGCACGCCACCTCACAGGCCTTGCACCCGATGCACAGCGAAGTGTCGATCAGCTTCGCGACTGTCATAGCTTCTCCACATTCACCAGGAAGCCCTTGTATTCAGGCGTTCCGGAGTTCGGATCAAACACCGATGGCGTCAAGTTGTTCACCAGCGGACCGCGAACGCGGCCTACAAAGCCCCAATGAATCGGGATACCTACATGGTAGACAGTGCGGCCGCTGACAGTCAGCGGCCTCATGCGACGCGTGACCATCGCCGGGCCCTCCACACTGCCGCGCGCTGACGACACGCGCACCACGTCACCGCCCTTGATGCCCTTCTCCGTGGCCAGCCCTTCCGGCAGCTCCACGAAGAAGTTGCTCTGTAGTTCACTGCCGCTGGCGATGTGCTTTGTCCAGTAATGAAAATGCTCGGTGAGCCGGTACGTAATGGCCACGTACGGATACTTGTCAGGCGTGCCCAGCGCGTCGGCGCTACCCGCCATCACCACCGCGCACGGGTTGCCCGACGCGTTCGGATGCAGCACGTTTTTCACCGGCGATTCCATCGGCTCGTAGTGCTCTGGAAACGGCCCTTCCACCAGTTCATTGGTATAGAACTTGGCCACTCCCTCCGGCAGCATGATGAACGCTCCATACTCGTGCGGATCGGAGTCAGCCTTGGTATCGGGCGTGTCGCCTGTCCAGCGCGAACCATTCCAACGGATCGATGCGTGCGCCTCCGACCACGGCTTGCCATCCGCGTCATTCGAAGCCCGGTTGTACAGGATCCGCCGATTGGCCGGCCAGCTCCACGCGTAGTTCGGAAACAGGCCCAAACCTGTCGGGTCTTCCTGCCCGCGCCGCGCCATCTGATTCCCCGCCTCGGTCCACGAACCGCTGTAGATCCAGTTGCCGCAAGACGTCCCGCCGTCATCCTTCAAAGCCGCGAAGCCCGGCAACTGCGCGCCCGTCACCACATCGCGCCCGTTGATTTCGCGCGCGACTTCCTCCAGCGACGGCGTCAACGGCTGCGCGTAGTTCCACTCCATGGCCATCAACGAATCCTTGCCCTTCCCGCCCTCTTTCTCATAAAGCGCCCGGACCGCCAGGAAGATCCGCGCAATAATCTCCTGATCCGGCTTCGCCAACCCCGGCGGCGGCACGGCGGCCTTCTTCCATTGCAGCCAGCGCGAACTGTTGACGAAAGAGCCGTCCTTCTCCGCAAAGCAGGCCGCCGGCAGCACGATGACCTCCGTCTGAATCTGCTTCGGGTCCACAAACTTCGGGTAGTACTTTTCCCCTAACTTCTTGGCATTCCAGAACGCGGCGGTCTCCGTCTCGAAGTTCTCGACGACGACGAGCCAATCCAGATTTGCCAACGACTCGAGCATCTTCTCCGTGTTCGGCCCATTGGCCACCGGGTTCATGCCGAATGTCATGAAGCCACGCATCTCCTTGCGATGCATCCGGTCGAAAAAGAAGCCCCAGCTCTGGTTCTCCGTCTCGCCCAGCTTGGGCAGCCAGTCGTAGCCGAAGCCGTTCTCCTTCTTCGCCGCGGCGCCGTAGTAGGACTTCATCAGACTCGTCGCGAACTTCGGCGTATTGCCCCAATAGTTCATCGAGTTGGGCCGCAACGGCTTCGGCGTCGTCGCCTTCAGATAGGCGTCAAAGCTCCCCCAATGCGCCCGCGGCATCCGCAGATAACCGGGCAGCATGTTCCACGCGCCCATGTCGGTGGAGCCTTGAATATTGGCGTGGCCGCGCTGCGCATTCACGCCGCCGCCAGGCAGCCCAATGTTCCCCAGCAACAGTTGGAGCATCGCCGCCGTATGAATCAACTGCACCGAGTGCGAATGATGCGTCCACCCCAGCGCGTACAGAATCGTGCCAACGCGGCCAGGCCGCCCCGTGCTGCAAATCACCGCCGCGGCCTTCGTGAAGTCCTCCGCCGCGCAACCGCAAATCTCGGCGACCTTTTCAGCCGTGTACCGCGAATAGTGCCGCTTCATCGACTGATAGACCGACCGCGGATTCTCCAGCGTCGCGTCCACCTTGGCATAGCCGCTGCCATCGAGGTCGTACTGCCACGATGTCTTGTCGTAGCTTTTCGTCTCCTCGTTCCAACCGCTGAAATGCCCTTCGTTGAACGCGAAATCTTCGCGCAACAGGAACGGCGCGTTCGTGTGCGTCCGGACGTAGTCCATGTGGCACAGGTCGTTGGAGATCGCGTAATGAATCAGCCCGCCGAGGAACGCAATGTCCGTACCGGCGCGCAGCGGGACATAGGAATCGCTGACGGCGGCAGTGCGGTTGAAGCGCGGATCCACGCAGATCAGCTTGGCCTTGCGCTTCCGCTTGGCCTCCATCACAAAGCGGAATCCCACCGGATGATTCTCCGCCGGATTCCCGCCCATTACCAGCACAACATCGGTGTTAGCGATGTCGCACCAGCCATTGGTCATTGCCCCTCTTCCGAATGTGGCGGCCAAACTGACCACCGTGGGACCGTGTCAAAGCCTGGCCTGATTTTCGTATGGAATGATGCCGAGTCCGAAACGGAACTTGCTCAGAAGGTAGTTGATCTCGTTGGTGTCCGTACACCCGCCGATGAGCCCCACCGTATCCAGCCGGTTGACGACGCGCCCTTGCGCGTCCTTCTCCGCGAAGTCCCGGTCGCGCGTGTCCTTGATGCGCCGCGCTATCTTCTGAATGGCGTCGTCCCAGGAGATGTCCGTCCACTCGCCGGCACCCGGCGCGCGATACAGCGGCTTGGTCAATCGGCGGTCATTGACGACGAACTCTTTGAGAGAAATTCCTTTGGAACAGAGCGTGCCGCGATTGATCGGATTGTCGGGATCGCCTTCGATGTGGATCACCGTGGGCCGCGCGTTCTTCACCCTTTCCCCGGATGTATGGATAACGACGCCGCACCCGACAGCGCAATACGGGCAGACGCTCTGGACCTGATTCGTCCGGGCGATCTTCAGCTCACGCGCGGCGGCGGTGGCGGCTTCCAGGCGGAAGCCAAACGTGGTGGCGGTTAATGCGGCGCCGGTTTGCAGAAACTGGCGGCGGTTCACATGCGGCAACATCGGCAACTATCATATCCCGGCGGCGGTCAGGTCTGTTCAGCGTCTTCGAAGGGGATGTCAAAATAGATGTCCCGCAGCGGGATCTCGATGCCCGCCGACGTGAGTGAAAGTACTGTGTCTTCGCCGCGAAAAGGGTGTAAAACCCAGCGGCCGTTTTCCAGGCGGAAGAGGTCGATTGCAATTTCACGCTGTGAAACGAGGACGTATTCGCGCAGTGACGGCAACTTACGGTACTGTTCAAACTTCGCGCCCCGGTCGTAGCTCTCTGTGCTGGGGGAGAGGACTTCAACAAGAACGGTTGGATTTGTGCAGGAGTGCTTGAATCTCTTCGCCGGTTCAACCGGTTCGCAGACGATGGACAAATCGGGGTACGTCGCCAGATCGGCCGATTCGATCACGACGCGAAAATCGGAAGAATAAGCCTTGCAGCGGGTTCCCCGCAAACGAGAACCGATTTCGACGGTAACATTCACTTGCAACCGCGAATGTGGCCCCGACGCGCCGGCCATCGCAAACACTTGCCCCGCGTGATACTCGTGCTTCACGCCGAGCTTTTGCTCCAGGGCGACGTATTCTTCAGGGCTGAGCAGATGCGGCATTATTCAGCGTCTTCGAACTTCCCACCACGATAAATATCCCGCAGCGGAATCTCGATGCCGACGGAGGCTAGCGAAAGCATCGCATCCTCGCCTCGCATCTTGCGAAATCAAAACGTATTCGTGCAACGAATCCAACTTGCGGTATTGCTCGAACTTGGCGCCTCGGTCATATCGTTCTGTACTCGGAGAAAAGACTTCGACTCCTGATCCGGGCCGCAAACGATGGAGAGGTCAGGGTAGGTGGCCATGTCAGCCACTTCAATCACGACGCGGACGTCGGAAGGATAAGGGGGATCCCCTCAACGCCCCAACCACGCTATATGTAAGGTTGCCCTGAATGCTTCCATGGGCACGAGAACCCCCAGCCATAGCAAACATCTGCCCCGCGTGGAATTCGTGCTTCACGCGGAGTTGTTGCTCCAACGCAACATACTCTTCGGGGCTTACCATCCTTCTATCTTAATACCCCATCTGCCCCATCCGGTTCTCGATGATCGCCCCATACTGATTCATCGCCGCGGGCCTCCGCCGCCGGGGCGCAGGCACGCACGCCGCCAACCGCGCCGCCTGTTCCCGCGTCAACTCCGCCGCCGGCGAGTGATAGTGATACCGCGCGGCCGCCTCCGCCCCATACACTCCCGGCCCCCACTCAATCAGGTTCAAATACAGCTCCAACACGCGCTCTTTGCCGAGTATGAAATCGGCCGCCGGCGCCAGCGTCCACTCCACCACTTTCCTCACCGGATTTCCGTGCGTGGTAAAGAACAGATTCTTGATCAGTTGCTGCGTCAGTGTCGACGCGCCCCGCAACCGCCTCCGCTTGCCGGTAGCGTCGATCGCCGCGTCGGCCATCGCCTCAATATCCAAACCCCAATGACTGTAAAAACGCGTGTCCTCACCCGCCACCACGGCGTGCCGCAAATGAGGCGAAATTTTCGCCATCGCCACCGGCGCGAAGCGCTTCTCATACGGACCCTTGCGAAACCACGACTCCACCCGCCGCTGGATCTGCACCCCCGTCGTTGGCGGAGTGACCCAGCGGAACAGAATCAGCGATCCAATCCAGAACGCATAAAAGCTCAGCACAACCTTCAACAAAAACAGCGCCGCGCGGCGCCAAAACCGCCTCACGGTTTCTTCACCCTCGCTCCGGCGAGCCTCGCTCGGATGCCGGCCACTTCTTCGTGGTCCGCGGCGTTGGATCGTCCCTCTGTTTCCAGCGCCGCGAACAAGCGCAACGCGGTTTCATACTGGGCCGCCGCCTCCGGAAGTTGTCTGGCCCGCAAAGCCACATCGCCTAAAACGCCATGCGTCTCGGCCACCTCTCCGCGCGCCCCCGCGTTCGCCGGATTTCGCTTCGCCAGGAACCGCCGCTCCTCCAACACCGCGCGCAACAAACGCGCCGCGCGCTTCGTGTCGCCCAAATCATTCCATGCCTTCGCTTCCCGCAGCCGCACGGTTGCCAATAATGTCCGCGCGCGCACTTCGTTCGCATCGGCAATCACCAGCGGCTCGTACTGCCGCACCGCAATCGCGAACGAAGCCAATGCCGATTTCGGGTCACCGGCTTCGCGCAGCGCGTTCCCCAGATTGGACTGCGCCAGCCCGAGCGAAATTCGATATTGCGCCTGGTCGCCGTGCGCAATATTGAGCGCAGTCTGAATGCGCAGCGCTTCGCGGTAATGGGTCGCCGCGCCCTTCCTGTCGTTCTCATGCATCAGAATACTGGCCATTCGCGTATGCGCCAGGGCCAAGCCTTGTTGATCGTCCTCGCGGCCCGGATTTCGTTTGGCGAGTTCCTCATAAAGGCGCAGGCCCTCACGGCGAAGTTCCATTACTCCTTGAAACCCGCCTACCAGCGACAGGCTTTGGGTTACTTCCGGTGTCGTCATGCGATATCCGTAAAAAAAGTATAGCGTTTTGGCGGACGGACGGTTTTTGTGGGGCATTTAGTTGACCGCCAAGCTGTATCATTGCTATTCTTGAAGTGCGGGGTGGAGCAGCCTGGTAGCTCGTTGGGCTCATAACCCAAAGGTCGTAAGTTCAAATCTTACCCCCGCAACCAACCGAAAGTTCTGTTGGGTTGAATGTCCGGCTTGCGCCCCGTGTCCGCCAATCGGATTCCGGCCGCCTTTTGCTCGCTACCATCCAAATCTCGTTGACGTGCATCTGCCCGGTTACGAATTTTCGTATCCGCCCGATCCCGGCAGAAATTGAATCCGGCTCGGAGATCACCATCTCACGCCGTCAACAATCTCCACGCCGCGGCAAACAACTTTTCCGCCCCCGCCTCCGTCTTCGCCTCCACCGCCAACCGCAACAACGGCTCCGTATTCGACGCTCGCACATGCAGCCACCGGTCCCGCCACATCAGTTTCAACCCATCCGTGCGGTCCGCCTCCGCCTCCGGAAAGCCCTCCTCCAGCGCCTGCATCAATCCCCCCAGCCGCCCGTGTGCAAACGCCACTCTCCCCGATCTCCGAACATACTGCGGAAGCGCCGCCACCAATTCCGATACCGTCTTCCCCGTCTCCGCCATCAAATCCAGCAAAAACGCCATCGCCGTGAATGAGTCGCGGCACAACTGCACCGCCGGGAAGATCACGCCGCCCGCCGAACCCTCCCCGCCAATCGCCGCTCCCACCGCCTGCATCGTCTCCACAACATTGGCCTCGCCCACCGGCGTCCGGTAAACCTTCCGTCCAAATGCCAACGCGATATCGTCAATCGCTGACGACGTCGTCAAATTCACCACCACATCGCCCTTCACCACTGCCAATGCGCGCAATACCGCCAGCGCCAGCACGTCGTCGTTATCCAGCACACGGCCATTCTCATCCACAATCGCCAGCCGGTCCGCGTCCGGATCCTGCGCAAATCCAACTTCAGCGTCCGTCTTCAAAACCAGCGCCGCCAAGTCTCCCAAAGTGTCTGGCCGCGGCTCCGCAACCCGCGGGAACACCTTCGTTGGATCAATCGAAATTGCGTCCAACCGGCAGCCCAGCGAATCCACCAAAAACCCCGGCGTCATTACCGAACCCGCGCCATTCACCGCGTCCAGCGCAACCCGAAAATGGCACCGCCGTATCCGGTCAACGTCCACCTTCGACAGCACACGGTCAATATGCACCGCCTTCGCAGTGCCTTCATCCCGCGTCACAAAGCCAATCTCGGCGTTCGTCGCCTGCGCGAAATGGCTCTGGTGATACAGGTCAATCAGCTCATTCCGCTCGTAGTGATTGAAGAACTGCCCCTCTTTGTTGAACAGCTTCAGCGCGTTGTACTCCATCGGATTGTGCGATGCCGTCAACCCAATCCCGCCACGCGCGCGAATGTGTTCGACATAGATCTGGATCGTCGGCGTAGGCAGAATGCCGACATCGACAACGTCGCACCCCGCCGCCAGCAGACCGCAGTTCACCGCGTGCTGGAGCATCGGCCCGCTGGTGCGCGTATCTCGCCCAACCACCACGCGCCCCCGGCCCACGTACGTCCCGAACGCCTGCGCGAAATGGAGCGCCAGCGACGGCGTAAAAAACTCCCCCACTACGCCCCGCACGCCCGATACGCCTATTTTCAGCAAGTGCTCGCGTGGCATTAGCTATAGCTCCTTGCTTTGTCCATCAGTGTTTCGAATAGCTCCAGCGGCGGCGCCCCGCGTTGCTCGCAGATCACGCGAATGATCGGCTCCGTATGGCTCACCCGCACGTGGAACCAACGGTCTGGCCAGCTCACGCGCAGTCCATCGGTGCGGTCGATTCGGCCGTCCGGATACGCCGCCAACAGGTCCGCCAGCAGCGCCGGCACGCGCGGCGATTCCAATCGCACTTCGCCCTTCAAAATTGAATACCGCGGATACTCGGCCAGCAACTCGCCCAATGTCCGCCCGCGCTCCCGCATCATCGTCAACACCGCCAGCATCGACGCAATTCCGTCGTAAATAAACCGGAACTGCGGCATCATCACCGCGCCCGTCCCTTCACCGGCCACTGCAATCTGTTCCGGCCTGTAAGCGGCCAGCGCATCCATCGCGGCCTGCCGCCCCACTGGCACACGCAACACGCGCCCGCCGTGCCGCGCCGCGACTTCCTCCAGCAACGCCGAACTCGACAAATTCGTGATCACAATCTTCCCCGGTCCGCGCGAAAGCTGATGGTCCGCCAGCAGCGGCAGCATCATCTCCTCCGATACACCGCGCCCCTGCTCATCGGCCATAGCCACCCGGTCCGAATCCACGTCAAACAGGAATCCCGCGTGCGCCTGCAACGGTCGCATTAGAGGGCCCAATTGCAACTCCACCATCCGCGCCGAAGTCGTCGGTTCATGCGCGAACTGCACGCCCTCCACGCGTTCATTGATCAACACCAGATCCAACCCATACCGCTCAATTACCCGCCGCAATATCAACGCCGACGTACCGTTGCAGCAATCGACAACCACGCGGAACCCCCGCAAACCGGGCATGTCGAAAACAGCGGCCAAATCGTCGATATAGCGGTCCAGCGCCCCCGCGTCGAACCGCAATCCGCCCAATTGGTTCCACTCCAGAAAACGAAACTTCCGCAGGTGGTAAATGTCCAATAACTCGCCCGCCTCCGCCGTCGAAAGATACGTCCCGCGAGGCCCCAGAAACCGCAGCGCATTCCATTCCGCCGCGTTATGGCTGGCGCTAATGGCAATCCCGCCTGCCGCGTCCCATCGCTGCAGCGCGTGCTGCACAACCGGCGTCGACACCACTCCCAGATCGATCACTT
>CAMDKT010000077.1 GCA_945900935.1 Candidatus Sulfopaludibacter sp. SbA3
CCATGATGCCACTCGCCGGATCATACTGTCCCCCGGCAAGTGAACCGAAATAAAGTTTATTTTTCCGCTGGACTCAGCGGGCAGTCGTACCGTACTATGTAATCCATGACGGACATCCTAGTGGTCCAAGGACGGGAACTGACCGCCGAGGACATCGTGGAAATGCAAAGACTGCTGGCCGAACATCCCCAGTGGGGACGGTCGCGGCTCAGCCAAGAGTTGTGCCGCCTCTGGGACTGGCGCAACGCGCTTGGTCGGCCCAAGGGTATGGCGGCGCGCACGCTGCTGCTGAAACTGGAACGATCCGGCCACATCCAACTGCCTCCCCGGCAGCGGCCTTCGCCCAACGGATTGCGAAATCGCGTCTTGCCGGTTATCGCACCCGCAACCGAGCCAATCGGCGGCGCATTGAGCGGCCTGCGGCCATTGTCGGTGAGCATCGTCGCGTCGGCATCGGCTGACCTGCACCTGTTCAATGGACTGCTGGCCGGGCACCACTACCTGGGCCACCGCAACACGGTGGGCGAAAACCTGCGGTATCTGGTCCGCGACCGTATGGGGCGGCCGGTGGCGTGCGCGTTGTTCGGTTCGGCGGCCTGGAAGTGCGCCGACCGTGACGCCTATATCGGTTGGGATCGCCTCACGCGGGAGCGCAACCTGCAACGGTTGACCAACAACACGCGCTTTCTCATTCCGCCCTGGGTCGCAAGTCCCGCATCTGGCCAGCCATGTGCTGGGCCTGATCACCCGCCGGATTGGCGCCGACTGGCAAGCCAAGTACGGGCATCCCGTGTATGCGTTGGAGACATTCGTGGACCGTGAACGCTTCCGGGGCACCTGCTCGCCGGGCGGCCAACTGGCTGCGGCTGGGCGCGACCCAGGGGCGCACGCGCAACGACCGCGAGCGTTCGATCCGGGCTTCGGTCAAGGATGTGTACCTCTATCCACTGACCAAGGACTTTCGCAATGCGCTATCCACTCTTGCGCCCCGGGAGTTGTGCATCTGATGACGCGGGAAGAAGGTCTGGCAATCTATCATGCCGGGCCGGAAACAGTACTGCGTGTGTTGCTGGAGTTGGACGCGCGCATCCTCGCTTCGGAGCAACGCGGCGAGGACTTGCAGGCGCAAGTCGCCCAACTCCAGGATCAACTGGCCAAGAACTCGCGCAACAGCAGCAAACCGCCTTCCACCGATGGGTTTCAAAAGCCCGCTCCGAAGAGCCTGCGGGAAAAGAGCAAGCGCCCCTCGGGCGGTCAGCCCGGACATGCGGGGCAGACGCTCACGATGGCCGAAAAGCCCGATCGTAGCGAGACCCACCGGGTTGATGGCTGCGGGCGTTGCGGCCGTTCCTTGGCGGACCTCACGCCCGATGCTATGGAGCAACGACAGGTCCACGACCTGCCCCCGCTGCGTCTGATCGTCACCGAGCACCAGGCTGAGATCAAGCGTTGTCCCTGCGGCCACCTGAACAAGGCGGCCTTCCCCGAGGGGGTCAACGCCCCGGTGCAATATGGCCCCGACCTCAAGGCGGCGGTCGTGTACCTGAAGAACTATCAGCTCCTGCCTTACGAGCGCACTTGCGAACTGCTCGGCGATCTGTTCGGCTGCCCGATCAGCGAAGGCACATTGGCCAACATCCTAAGCGAATGCCATGAGCGGCTCGAACAACCCGTCCAGCAGATCAAGGAGCAGATCACACAAGCCCAGGTGGCGCATTTCGATGAGAGCGGCGCACGGGTGGAGACCAAGCTCTGGTGGCTGCATGCGGCCTCGACCCCGAACGCCACCTACTACGAGATACATCCCAAGCGCGGCGCGGAGGCCCTTAATGCCATCGGCATCCTGACAGATTTCACTGGCCGGGCGATACACGACTTCTGGCGCCCATACTTCGGGTATGACTGCGCCCACGGCCTGTGCAACGCGCATCATCTGCGCGAACTGGTCTTCGTGCATGAACAGCACCATCAGGCCTGGGCCGGTGCGATGATCGATTGCCTGCTCGACATCAAGCAGGCGGTTGCTCTGGCCAGACCGGACGCTGAGCACCTCACCGAAGACCAACTGCGAGCCTTCGAAGCCCGCTACCAAAGCGTCCTGGACCAGGGCTACGAGCAAAACCCTTTGTCGCCCGCCCCGGAAGGGAAGAAACGCGGGCGGCGGAAAAAGACCAAGCCCAGGAACTTGCTCGAACGCCTCGATCAGCACCGGCAGCAGGCTCTGGCGTTCATGTACGACTGCAACGTCCCCTTCGACAATAACCTGGCCGAAAGAGACATCCGAATGATGAAGGTGCAGCAGAAAATATCGGGGCTCTTCCGCAGCGCAGCGGGGGCCAAAACCTTTTGCCGCATCCGCAGCTACATCTCCACGGCCCGCAAGAACGCCATCGGCGCACTTGACGCCATCGCCCGCGCATTCACCGGTGTCCCTTTCGTGCCCAACTTCAAGACCTCGTAGCCGCAGCGGCTGGGCGGGAAGCCACTTTCTGATTACTTGCCGTGCACGTCATCCCCGCGAGGAAGCTCCCCGGTTGGGGAACAACCTGAGTAGTTACGCCGCATAATACATCGCGCACGTTCCCAGCGACACCAGCATGTACTCCGGCGGCGTCATCCCGGAGTCGGCTCCGCCTGCGTCTATAGGCTGGTCACAAAGAACCTTATGCCCGCGAGCCTCCGCTTCATACCGCATCCCATTTTGATAAGTAACTTTAACTTCCATATCAATGTAGATGCGACGCGAAAAAAAAGGTGACACGCGTAACCAACCGGCTTTAACTGCATCTCCGCAATTGGAATGCAAAAATATCTCATTGCGGTCTTGTCAATCTTTCCTTTATCCGCCGATCTCACCCTGGCGGACGCCGCCCGTCTTGCATTGGAAAACAACCCCTCCATTACTGCCGCCCGGCAAATGGAGTCCGCCGCCGCCACTCGAATCCGGCAGGCGGATGCCGCCCGTCTCCCAAAAATCCAATGGCAGGAAAGCATCCAGGGCGGCAACAATCCCGTCTACGTCTTCAGTTCCCTTCTCACGCAGCGCCAATTCAGCCAGGCCAATTTCGCCGTCCCCGCGCTCATCCGCCCGGACCCTCTCCAGAACTTCCAATCGCAAATCGGCATCGAGCAATCCGTATATGATTTCGGGCGCGCCAACGCCCGCCGCCGCGAAGCCAAAACCGGCCAGAGCATGGCCGCCGAAGAACGCCGCCGCCGCGAACTCGAAATCCTCGCCAATACCGCCCGCGCCTATTACGGCACCCTCCTCGCCGATGCCGGCCGCGCCGCCGCCGAACAAGCGATGCAATCGGTGGAGGCCACGCGCGACCGCGCCATCGCCCTCCGCAAGGCCCAAATGGCTACCGATGCCGACGTCCTCGCCGTGGAAGTCCATCTCGCCACCGCCCGCGAGGAAATCATCCGCCGCGCTCAGCAGGCGGAGGTCGCCCGCGCCGCCCTGAACCACGCGCTCGGCCAGCCGCTCGACGCCGTCCACACATTAACAACTCCCCTCATCGCCCATCTGCCTCTGGAAACCGGCGTGCCGGCCGCCCAACGGCCCGAGGTGAGAATGGCCGCGCTCCAGGAAGAGCTCGCCAAAGCCCGCGGCGAGCAAGCCTCCGCCATGCTTCGCCCTGAAATCGGCCTTCGGCTCCAACTCGAAGCCGACCGCCAAAACATCGTCACCAAAGGCGGCGCCAATTGGATCGCTATGGGCACCTTCCGCTGGAATCTCTTCGATGGCGGCATGGCCCGTCACATGCGCGCCGAAGCCGGCCACGCCGCTGCCGCCGCCGCGTCTGAGACCCGTTCTACGGCCAGCGCCGTCCAACTTCAAATCCGCCAAGCCGATTCGGCCATTCGCGCCGCCGCCGCCCGCGAAGCGGTCACTAACGCGGCCATCAGTCAGGCCCGGGAAACCATCCGCATCCTGCGCAATCGCTACGGCGCCGGCCTCGCCAACGTCACAGAAGTGCTGCGCGCGGAGGCCGCCTTGCTCGAAGCCGAAACCCGCCGCCTCGCCGCTCTGCACGATCAACGCATCGCCCGCATCGAGCGCGAAGCCGCAGCCGGCACGCTCACTGGAGATTCTAATGTCCTACGCTAAATACCTCGCCGCCTTCGCCCTGCTCACTGCCTGCGGAGCCAAACACGAACCGCCCGCGGCAAAACAACAACCAGCCGTCCGTGTCACCACCGCTAACGCCGAACTCCGCCGCATGCCGAGCGAACGCATCATCCCCGGCACCGTCACCGCGCGCACGACAGCGGCGGTCAGCGCGCGGCTCCCAGGCCATATCCGCGAGGTTCTCGTCCGGGAAGGCGACGTCGTCCAAGCCGGGCAACTCATCGCCATCGTCGATTCCCGAGACGCCGAAGCCGCCATCAAACAAGCCGAAGCGGTGCGCGACGAGGCTCGCGCCGCCCTGCCCGAATCGGACGCGGCCATCGCCTCCGCCAACGCGCAAACGGACCTCGCCAAAGTCACTTTCCGCCGCATGCGGGAACTGCGCGATAGCAAGTCCATCACCGAACAGGAATTTGACGAAGCGCAGGCCCGCCTCCGTCTTGCCGAATCCCAAGTGCTGATGGCGCAGGCCCGCCAGCGGCAAACCAGGGAACGAATCCGCCAAGCCGGCGAGGCCCTCAGCCGCGCCCAACTCCAGCAAACATACGCCAACGTCACCGCTCCCTTCACCGGCATCGTCCTCGAACGCAAGGCCGAACCCGGCGCATTTGCCAACCCCGGCATGCCCGTCATCCTCCTGGAAAAGACCGGCGACTTTCGTCTGGAAGTCCAAATCGAAGAGTCGCTTTTGAGAACCCTCAAGCCCGGCCGCCGGGTCACCGTGGAAATCGAAACGGTAATGGAACTCTCCATTAGCGAGATTCTCCCCTCTCTCAACCCCCAAAGCCGCACCGCCACCATCCGCATCAATCTGCCCGCGAGAGGCCTCCGCGCCGGCATGTCCGGAAACCTCCGCTTGAGCGGAGAAGAGCGCGACGCCATCACCGTCCCTACCAGCGCCATTCGCTCCAACGGCCAGTTGCAAACCGTGTTCGTCATCGTCGATAACCGCGCCCGCGCCACGCTCGTCTCCATCGGGGATGCCCGCGACGGCCGCACCGAGATCCTCAGTGGTCTCGACGGCAAAGAACGAATCGTCAACGCCCCGCCCGCCACCCTCACCGACGGCGCGCCAATTGAGGCCGCCCAATGAGCCAACCAAAACAACTCGGGATCGCCGGTCGCCTCGCCGCCGCCTGGATCCACTCCAAACTCACTCCGCTCTTCATCGCCGCCTCCCTGGCCGCCGGCGCCTTCGCCGTCTTCAACCTGCCCAGGGAAGAAGAGCCCCAAATCATCGTCCCCATGGTTGACGTCTTTGTCGGCATGCCCGGCGCCACACCCGCCGAAGTGGAACAACGCGTCACCAGCCCCATGGAAAAACTCCTGTGGGAAATCCCCGGCGTCGAATACATTTACTCCACATCCCAACCCGGCGCATCCATGCTCATCGTCCGCTTCAAGGTCGGCGAGGATTACGAGCGCTCTATCGTCAACCTCAACCAAAAACTGCAAGCCAACTTCGACCGCATCCCTATTGGCGCCACGCCCCCCATCGTTAAGCCCCGGTCGATTGACGACGTTCCCATCCTCGCTCTCACGCTCCATTCCGCCACCCATGACGACGCCGCGCTCCGCCGCATCGCCGCCCAACTCCAGGACACCATTGTCCAAACGCCCGACGTCTCCGAAGTGAAACTCCTCGGCGGCCGCCGCCGCGAACTCCGCGTTACGCCGGACCCCGCTAAACTCGCCGCCCGCGGCCTCTCGCCCCTGCAGATCGAACAGGCCCTCACAGTCGCGAATCAACTACTTCCCGCTGGCCGCGCCGTCGAAAACCGCCGCGAAATCATCATCGAAGCCGGCCGCAACTTCCACACCGCCGCCGAAGTCCGCCGCATCCTCGTAGCCAACTCCGTCCACCTTGAAGACGTCGCCACCGTCAACGACGAAGCCGCCGAGCCCACCCAAATCGTCCAATACGCCGGCCGCGACCAACAATTCCATTCCGCCGTCACCATCTCCGTCGCCAAGCGAAAAAGCACAAACGCCATTCAGGTCGCCAGCCAGGTTCTCGAACGCGTCGACGCTGTCAAACCCACATTGCTCCCCAACGGCGTCGAGCTAACCATCACCCGTCACTACGGCGTTACGGCCGCCGAAAAGTCCAACGAACTGCTCTTTCATATGGCCATCGCCATCTTCTCGGTCACGCTGCTGATCGGCCTCACCCTCGGCGTCCGCGAATCCGGCATCGTCTTCGTCGCCATCCCCGTCACGCTCGCGCTCACCCTCACCGTCTTCTACCTCTACGGCTATACCCTCAATCGCATCACGTTATTCGCCCTCATCTTCTCCATCGGCATACTGGTTGACGACGCTATCGTCATCGTCGAAAACGTCGTCCGCCACGCCCGCATGGATTCGAACGCGGGCCGCTCGCTCACCGACATAACGATCGAAGCCGTCGACGAAGTCGGCAACCCCACCATCCTCGCCACGCTCACCGTTATCGCCGCCATTCTCCCCATGGCTTTCGTCGGCGGCCTGATGGGCCCCTATATGCGGCCCATCCCCATCGGCGCCACCGCCGCCATGGTGTTCTCGCTGCTGGTCGCCTTCATGGTGACTCCATGGGCAACCGTCCGCATGTTGAAAGCCGGCGGCCACCACTCGGACAAGGAAGGCAAAACCACCATTCTCTACCGCCGATGGATGAACTCGCTCATCCATCGGCCCTTCGTCCGTTGGTCTTTCCTCGCCACCGTCGCCTTCTTGCTGCTGGCCGCCTGCGGGCTTATTTATATCAGGTTTGTCGAAGTGAAGATGCTCCCCTTCGATAACAAAAGCGAGTTCCAGGTCATCATCAACATGCCCGAAGGCACGCCGCTCGAAGAGACCGCCCGCGCAGCCCGCGCTCTCGCCGGCGCCGCCCTCCATCAACCCGAAGTCATCAACGTCCAGTCCTACACCGGCGCCGCCTCGCCCTACAATTTTAACGGCCTCGTCCGCCACTATTTTCTCCGCGCCGCCCCCCACATGGCCGACCTCCAGGTCAACCTGCAAAACAAACACGACCGCAAAAACGACAGCCATCATATCGCGCGGGAAATGCGACAACGCCTCCTGCCCATCGCCAAGCAGTTCAACGCGCGCATTCAGGTCGCCGAAGTGCCCCCAGGCCCGCCGGTGCTCCAGACGCTGGTTGCCGAAGTCTACGGGCCCGACGCCGCCGGACGCGAACGCGTCGCCCGGGAAATCATGGGCGTTCTTGAAAAGACCGATGGCGTCGTGGATGTCGACTGGTACGGCGAGGACGACCAAACCCGCCGCCGCTACCGCATTGATGAAGCCAAAGCCGCCGCCAACGGCGTCACGGCGGCAATGCTCGCCCGGACGCTCGAGCTAGCATCCGCCGGCCGCGCCGCCGGGTTGCTGCATGACCCCAACTCCCGCGAAGACATCCCGATTCAGATCCGCCTCGATCGCGCCGCCCGCTCGCGGCCCGAAACATTTCTCTCCCTCCGCGTCAACGGCGTAGCGCTCAGCGAAATCGTCACCGTCGAAAACGGAGTCGCTGACAAAGCCATCTATCGTAAAAACCTGTTGCCCGTCACCTACGTCACCGCCGACCTCGCCGGTTCCGTCGAAAGCCCCGTCTACGTCATCTTCGACCTCTCCGAAAAAGTCGATAAACTGGCCGGCCATTACGCCGTCAAATGGGATGGCGAATGGTTCATCACCAAGGAGGTCTTTCGCGACCTTGGTATCGCCTTCGGCGCTGTCATGATTCTCATCTACATCCTCGTCGTGGGCTGGTTCGAGTCCTTCCTGACGCCGCTATTGATCATGGCCGCCATTCCGTTCTCACTCGTCGGAATACTGCCGGCCCATGGGGCGCTGGGGGCCTTTTTCACCGCCACCAGCATGATCGGATTTATCGCCGGCGCCGGCATCGTCGTCCGCAATTCCATCATCCTTGTCGACTTCATTGAACTCCGCCGAAAGGAAGGCATGCCGCTCGATGAAGCCGTCATCGACGCCGGCGCCGTCCGATTCCGGCCAATGATGTTGACCGCCGCCGCCGTCGTCGCCGGCAGTCTCGTCATTCTCTTCGATCCCATTTTCCAAGGCCTCGCCATCTCCCTGATGGCCGGCGAAATCGCATCGCTGATGCTCTCCCGCGTCACAGTGCCTGTTCTTTATTTCATTGCCAATCGCAAAGGAGATCTCCTATCGTGTCCCTCGAACGAACCATCCGGCTCATCGCCGGAATCTTCATCCTGATCAGCCTCGCACTGGGCTACTATGTCCACCCCAACTGGTACTTCTTCACCGCCTTCGTCGGCCTGAATCTGCTCCAGTCGGGTTTGACGAACTGGTGCCCCATGATGACTTTTTTGAAAAAGCTGGGCTATCGATAGCCTGGAAGCCGCTCGAAGAAGTGAACGTAGCCACGTCCGTTCCGGCTGGCAGGCAGAGCATACCCGTGTCTTTTTGTAGAGTGCAGTCTACAAACTCCAATTCGGGCTAGTATGGTTGATTCCCGGTTACCTTCTCGCCTGCAGGAAAAGTCGGCGTACCGGCAGCAACTTGAAATCGATTTTGGGGTTCAACATTGGTTATGAGCTTTCGCGGCGCTCTCATTGCGCTATTTCTCTGCCTGCCTGCGTTTGCGCAGACCTGCAGCACAGTCACGCTGAACAATACGGGCGCTTTCGCTAGTGCCGGTGCCAGTAACGGCACGTTCACAATTACGGGCACCCCCGCCAATTGCGCCAAATCCGCCGGCAGTAACGCCCCCTGGATCACCATCAGCTTCGGCGGCGGCACCGCCAATCCGTCCACCATCGGCTATTCCGTTCAGGCCAATACTTCGCCGAATCAGCGCGTCGGGACGATCTCCGTCAACAGCGGTCTGGCCGCCTTCAGCGTCACACAATCTGGCATCTCCTGCAGCTACAGCGTTTCGCCGGCTTCAGCAACGTTTACAGCCGATGGCGGCGCCGGCACGGCCACCGTCACCACCACCGCCGAATGCCCCTGGACTGCCGCCTCCACCGTTCCATGGGTTTCCGTTTCCGGCTCCGGTCTAGGCAACGGAACGCTGAGTTACAGCGTCCAGCCCAACACCACGAAGGACACCCGCACCGGCTCCATCACCGTCGGCGGCAACACGCTGAACATCACCCAACAACCCGTGTGCAGTTTCACGCTCGCTCCCACGTTCCAGCAGATTCGCTCGTCCGCCGAAAGCGGCACCATCACCGTCACCGCCAACGTCTCCAGTTGCGTCCGAAACGCCGTCAGCGATTCCAGTTGGCTCACCGTCCCCGTCGGCTCCTCCGGCACCGGGAATGGAATCATCAGTTGGTCCGCCGCCGCTAACGGAACCGCCACCGGGCGCACGGGGCGCATCACCGTCGGCGACGCCTCGTTCTCCGTGCAGCAGGAGGGCGGCAACTGTACCTATAGCCTAAGTCCGCTGAGCCAGTCCATGACAAACTTGGGCGGCGCCGGCACGTTCACCGTCACCACCGCCTGCCAATGGTCGGCCGTCAGCACCGCCCCCTGGCTCACCATCACCAGCCCCGCCACCGGGACCGGCATCAGCACAATCGGTTTCCGCGCCGACCCGAACCCTTCCCCGGCGGAACGCAGCGGCTCCATCACCATTGGCGGCGGCGCTTTCCTCGTCACGCAGTCCGGCACAGCATGCAGCCTGAACATCTCTCCTTCCGCGCTCGAAGTCACCGCCGCCGGCGGCTCCGGCAGCTTTGAAGTCGATGTCATCGCGGGCTGTAACTGGACCGCCGTCTCGAACGTTCCCTGGATCACCTTCACTTCAGCCGCCAGCGGAGGCGGTGACGCATCGCTGTCCTTCGCCGTCGCGCCCAACACCACCCTCGGAATGCGAACCGGCGTCATCACCGTCGGCAATCGCCAATTCACCGTCACGCAACTGGGCGCTAACTGCGAACTTTCCATCAGTCCTGCTTCCAACACACTGGTCCCTTCCAACGCGTTCCAGTCGTCGATTGCCGTTACTACGACTTGCCAATGGACCGCCCAGTCCACCGCGAGTTTCATCACCATCACCGCCGGATCCTCCGGTACCGGCAACGGACAAATCGACTACTCCATCCCCGCCAATCCCTCCGCCCAAAACCGCTCCGGTGCCATTCGCATCGGCAACCTCACATTCAACATCACCCAAGCCGGAGGCGGCTGCACCATCTCCCTGAACCCGCAACGCGCCACTCTCGGCGGCGGCAATGTTAGCGGGCGCTTCAACATCAACGGCAGCCTGGGCTGCCAGTGGAGTGCCAGTTCGTCTGACTCCTGGGTCTCCATCTCCGGCTTCTCCAGCGTGAATGGAAGCGGGGCCGTAGACTTCACGCTGACTCCGAACTTCACCGGAGCGGAACGCACAGGCGCGGTCAAGATCACCAATGACGTATCGTTCACCGTGGTCCAGGGGCTCGCCAAGCCCACTATCGTCACCGGCGGAATTCTCAATGCCGCCAGCTTCAGAGGAGGCCCCGTGGCCCCCGGCGAAATCATAACCATTTACGGAACGCTCATGGGCCCCGCGGAAATCAAAACGCTCGAATTAACCGGCGACCTCCTCGGCATTACGGACACGCTTTCCGGCACACGCGTTCTCTTCGACGGCCAGCCCGCGCCCCTGATCTACACCACCGAAAAACAGCTTTCCGCCATTGTACCTTTTGAGGCGCAGGGCAAGACCGCGACGAAGGTGAAAGTCGAATACCTGAACGCGCAATCCGACGAAACTGAAATCGCCGTCGCCCCAACCGCGCCCGCCGTCTTCACGCAAAACGCGAGCGGCACGGGCCTTGGCGCCATTCTCAATCAGGACAACTCGCTGAACTCGACAACCAATGGAGCCCAGCGCAACACCATCATCCAGATCTTCGCCACGGGCGGCGGTCAGACCAATCCCGCCGGCCAGACCGGCCGCCTGACGGGAACTCCTCCGCCCGTCTTCCCCGCCGGCCGGGTGACGGTCCGCATCAACAATATCGACGCTCCGGTCATATACTCCGGCGCCGCGCCCGGGCTGATTCAAGGGTTGATTCAAATCAACGCCCGCGTGCCCGCCGCCGCGCCCCTCGGCAACGCCGTGCCCATCGTCGTTCGCATCAACAACGTCGACAGCCCCGCCGGCGTCACCGTCGCGATCCGTCAGTAAGCATCGCCCGTAACCGGCCGTCCAGTTCCGCCCGATCCGCGATCCCGCTATGGGACCATACCACCCGCCCCGACCGGTCAATCAGGAACGTCGACGGCAAACTGGCCACGCCCCCAAACTCCCTCGCCACCGCATCGTTGCCCGCCATCATCCGATAGTTCACCGGATTCTTTTCCATAAATGGCCGAACCGCCGCCCACCCTTCTTCGTCCATCGAAATACCCAACACCACCAACCCCGCCGCTTCGTACTTACTCTGAAATTCCACGAACCACGGAATCTCCGTTTTGCACGGCGGGCACCACGTCGCCCAGAAGTTCAGCAGGACGACTTTCCCTCGAAAATCCGCGAGCCGCACCGTTTGCCCGGAAGCATCGGTCAACGTAAACGCGGGCACCGCCGTAACTCCTAACCGCTGCCCCACCGCCACCGTCTCCGCCACGCAAGCCGCCACACAACGCTCCGCAAAGACACGCGTCCCCGGGAACGCGAGCACGAAAACACAAGCCGCCGCCGCCCCGCAGACAACCCAAACGCGCCGCCGCCGCCGGGCCGCCGCCACCGCCTGGTACCTTTGCAAGGCCCGAGCCGTATCCGTTGTCCAACCGGGCTCGGCGGTCAATGCCGCCATGCTCCGCTCCACAAACAAGTCAATAGCTTTCGGTTCCATATCGCTTCACATATTCCTTTCGAAATGCCTGCTGCGCGCGGCTCAACAGCGTCCCGACCGAGGCCGGGTTCAATGTCAGCGCCGACGCCAATTCCTCATAACTCACACCCTCACTTCGCAACACGAGTAACTCCGCCTCCCGAAGCGAAATCGCGCCCAAAACTGCCCGCACACGCGCCTGTTCCTGAAAACCGTTGTGTATCTCCTCCGGCGTCGCCACCTTGCCGGCAAGCCGCAGAAGAGGTTCATACCGGCGCCGTCGCGCCTGCGCGCGCAACTCATCCAACGCCATCCTCGCCGCTGTCCGAAACAACCAGCCCTCAACGTTACTCCCCGATGGCAGTGAGCTTCTTGCATACTTCAGGAAAACCTCCACCGCCAGTTCCTCCGCGCGGCCTGGGTCGCGAATCACCCGTCCTATCAGCCGGGCCACCCGCTCATACTGTTCCGCAAAGAGCGATTCCACATCCACAAATCTAAAACGTTTCCCAATTCGCTTTTGTGACAGGCCCGAACACGCAATAATAGTGGACCATGGCCCGTGACATCCTTTTGGCGCTTCGAAACCTCGTCCGAAACCCTGGCTTCACCATCCTCGCGGTAATGATACTCGCCCTCGGCATCGGCGGCGCCACCGCCGTCTTCAGCGTCGTTAACGCCGTCCTCCTCAAATCGCTCCCCTACGAAAACGCCAGCCGTGTCATGGCCGTCACCACCGGTGTACGCGGCGCGTTTTCCGGCGGTGACTACATGGATTTGAAAGAAGGCGTCACCGCATTCGAGACATTCGCCTATTACTACGGAGGACAGGTGAACGTCCGCACCCGCAATGGCACCGAATTCGCAGGCGCCGCCTTCGCTTCCGCTGATTTCTTTCCCGCGCTCGGCATCAGCGCCATGGCCGCCGGGCGCGGATTTGGCGCAACCGGCACCGCTCCCGTCGCCGTCGTCACAACCGATTTCGCCGCTCGCAATTTCGGCTCCCCGCAAGCGGCGATTGGCCAACAGATCGTACTCTACGAAACGGCTTACACCATCCTCGGCGCGCTGCCGTCCGTCCAGCAGTTTCCGGCCAAAACCAGCGTCTGGGTCCTCGCCCCGGAGTCTCCCGCAAATCAGAACCGCACCGCCCACAACTACCGCGGAATTGCCCGCCTTCGCCCAGGTCAGACCCAGGAAGCGGCCCAGTCTCAACTCACCGCCATCGCCCAGCGCCTCGCCCAGCAGTTCCCCAAAACCCACGCCCGCAAGACTTTTCGCGCCACCGAACTCCAGGAAACTCTCGTATCCAATTCACGGGAGACGCTCAACGCGCTTCTCGGCGCCGTTCTTGTCCTGCTCCTCATCGCCTGCGCGAATGTGGCCAATCTCCTGCTCGCCAAAGGTGCCGGCCGCGCCCGCGAAATCGCCGTTCGCACCGCCCTCGGCGCAGGCTCCTGGGCAATCATCCGCATGTTACTCGCCGAGTCATTCGCGCTGGCCTCGCTCGCCGCCGCTGTTGGACTTGGCCTGGCCTACGCCGGACTCCGCGCATTACTACTGCTCGCCCCGCCCAACACGCCCCGGCTCGGCGAAGTGGCAATCGACACATCGGTCCTTGCGTTCACGTTCTTGCTCATCCTCATCGCCACAACGATTTTCGGCCTCGTTCCCGCCTGGCACGCCTTGCGGCTCGATATTCAAAGCGCGTTAAAACAAGGCGGCGGTCGGGGCATCGTCGCCGGCGGCGCCAATAAACTTCGCCGCGTCCTGGTCGTCGGCGAAATCGCCCTCGCCTTTGTCCTCGCCCTCTCCGCGGGCCTGATCTTCAAAAGTTTTCTCAAACTCAACGAAGTCGATCTTGGCTTCCGTCCCGGCGGCGTCCTGGTGGCCTATACCGCCATTCCAGCCAGCGGCTCCTCCGATTCCCAACTCGCCGCCGCCCGCTGGTTCACCAGCATCTCCGCAAAACTCGCTGAAATCCCCGGCGTCGAATCCGTCTCCGCCGCCATGGGTGTGCCCACCGGCAGCTATAACACCGGCGGCGCCTTCATTATCGAAGGCAGACAGGACTGGACCTCCAGCCGGCTCGGCGATCTTCCCCTGGCCCGTTTCCGCCTCGCCGGTTCCAACTACTTCCAAACGCTCGGGATCCCCCTCCTCGCCGGTCGCGACC